>CAJFOT010000123.1 GCA_904397815.1 Candidatus Paralachnospira sangeri | reverse complement strand
TTTTATGTTCAGAAAAAGTCTGATACTTTTTCTGAACGAAAATCTCGCAGACAGGCGTTGAGCGCCTGCCTGCGTCTGGAAAAGGGCTTTCCTGCCCGCTAAGAATTTATAATCAGGCCTCCACATGGCCGTTATGGGGCAGGGCCGTCCGGCTGCCGCTCCCCGCCGTGACTGCGGATGCCTGAATGCCGGCTGTCAGTTCCCGGAGCCGCTGCACGATTGGCTTTTCCTGTTGACGGGATGCGTGAAGGAACAAAACACAGGATGACTGGCTGGATGAAAATAAAACAAAAATTGAAATAAACCGACTGAATCTCACTTTTTCCGTATTGAACTGTACAAATATGGGCATCTGTACAGTTTAAATTGACATTTTTCTACTTTGGTCCGTATAAATATGGACATGAATACAGACCAAATGTGGATTTTATCGTTTATAACCGTACAATTATATTTAAAAATACAGACGAAATTTTATTTTTTCAGTTTTGATCTGTATACACATGCGTAAATGTACGGACCAAACTGAGATTTTATCATTTTTAACTGTAGTACCGCCTTTATTTTTACAGCTTAAATTTACCGTTTCCTGTTTAGGTCTGTATTTGCTCAGGCAGCAGCACTGTTTTTTGCTTTTTACACAGCCAGTATACAGGCATCAAGGGCTGCCCGGACACAGCGTTCCGCGGCGGCTCTTGATGCCGTCCGGGCGCGTAAACCCCTTGAACAAAAAGATATACATATTCTTTGGGATTTGACATTTCTCCGCGGTATCTATATAATATGTAGAAGAAATACGCAAGAGAACGTATGAAAGGAGTATCTGAGAATGGGCGAATATCTGGGATTGTTTTACATGGCCCTGGGAATTATATGGATGGGAAAGGGTGTGCTGAACCTGATGGGGAAGGGCATTCCTGAGGACGTGAAGAAGAAGCTGTCTGAGGAGCGGCTGCAGATTTTTATCAGGAAAACCGGCGTCAGCTGTCTGGTGTTCGGCCTGCCTATGGTGGGGCTTGGCCTGGTTCGTATGGGTATTGTTCCGATGTCCATCCCCGCGATCGTGGTGATTGTTGTGCTTTTGGCAGTGGGACTGGTATTGTCTGTGAAGGCCGTAAAATATGGCGAATCATGAGTGAAAAAAGGCACAGGTTTGAAAACCCTTCTGCATATTATGAATCCCGAATGCGAATACTGATAACATGATTGTCTGCCGCCGGGCAGGCGGCTTTCATGGCAGGAAAGGAGTCTAATATGCGGAAGGGTTTTTTGATTGAAAGAATATGCGGAAGGGAGATTCTGGATTCCCGGGGAAATCCTACGGTGGAGGCGGATGTGATTCTGAAGGACGGGACTGTGGGACGGGCCAGCGTGCCTTCCGGGGCCTCTACCGGAAAGTTTGAGGCGGTGGAGCTGCGGGATCATGAGAACCGGTATCACGGCAATGGCGTGAAATATGCGGTGCATCATATTAATACGGAGATCTGTGAACTGCTGAGAGGCCAGTGCGTGCTGGATCAGGAAAATATCGATTATCTGATGAACCGGGCGGACGGAACGGAGAATAAGAGCAACCTGGGCGCCAACGCGATCCTGGGGGTGTCTCTGGCGGCGGCGAAGGCGGCGGCAGGGGCTCTGCATCTGCCTTTGTACTATTATCTGGGCGGTTTCCGGGCCAGACAGCTGCCGGTGCCGATGATGAATGTGCTCAACGGCGGGAAGCATGCTGATAATACGGTGGATCTTCAGGAGTTTATGATTATGCCGGTTGGCGCGGACAATATAGCCAGCGGTATCCGTATGTGTACGGAGATTTATCATACCCTGAAGGGGATTCTCAGGGAAAAGGGGCTGTCCACAGGCGTGGGGGACGAGGGCGGATTTGCGCCGGATATGAAGGACGCGGGCGAGGTGCTGTCTTATCTGTCTCAGGCAGTGGAAAAGGCAGGCTTCCGGCTGGGAGAAGATGTCTGCTTTGCCATTGACGCGGCTTCCAGCGAGCTGTTTTCTGAGGAAAAGGGCGGTTATTATTTCCCCGGAGAGAGTCAGATGAAAGGGGAAGAGGTGGTGCGCAGCGCGGAGGAGATGGTTTCCTATCTGGAGTCCCTGTGCCGGGAATTTCCCATTGTCTCCATCGAGGACGGTCTGCATGAGGAGGACTGGGATGGCTGGAGAATGATGACGGAACGGCTGGGGCGGAAAGTTCAGCTGGTGGGAGATGATCTGTTTGTCACAAATACGAAGCGGCTGAGCAGAGGCATACAGCAGCATACGGCCAATGCCATTCTGGTGAAGGTGAATCAGATCGGGACGCTGACAGAAAGCTTTCAGGCTGTTGAAATGGCCCAGAAGGCCGGGTACCGCTGTGTGATTTCCCACCGGTCGGGAGAGACGGAGGACGCTGCCATCGCCGACATCGCTGTCGCGGTTAACGCAGGACAGATCAAGACCGGCGCGCCCTGCCGTTCTGACCGGAATGCCAAATACAATCAGCTGCTGCGCATCGACGGAGAGCTGAGCAGATGGGCGCTGTATCAGAATCCTTTCGCCGGCGTTTTTCAGGAAAATGGTTGAAATTCCGGGCCTTTTATGGTAGTATAACTATTGTTTGGCCATAGGAGGTGTGAAAATGGAGATTTTAAGAGTGATTCTGACAGTGATTTTTGTTCTGATCTGCATCGTTTTAACTGTGATTGTGCTGGCGCAGGAAGGAAAATCAGCGGGCCTGACAGGTTCGATCAGCGGCGCTGCTGAGACTTTCTGGGGAAAAAATAAAGGTCGTACCATTGAAGGAAAGATTGAGAAAGGAACAAAGTTTGTGGCGATTGCCTTTATGGTTGTTGCCCTGCTTTTGAGCATCATCTGACATATAGAAGGACGAACTGAGAGATTTACCGCCGATGTTGTACACAATCAGAGGCGGTAAATTTTTTATATCACAGGAAACTCCGTTCTCTGTGATATAAAAATGCTCCGGAGCAGGATTTTTTTTAAAAATTGAGAAAAGAGATGGAAGAGAAAAAGAAGGTTATTTTGGAATTATTTCAGAATCCGGGATACCGTCCGATGAAGCTGAAAGAGCTGGCGGTATTTCTGGATGTGCCCAGAGAGCGGCGTGAGGAGCTGAGGGAGGTTTTGGATCAGCTTCTGGCAGAAGGGAGAATCAGCCTGTCGAAACGGGGAAAATATGCCCGGGCGGGCAGCTTCGCCGTGGAAGGGATTTTTCATGCCACCCAGAAGGCGTTTGGCTTTGTGACGGTGGAAGGAGAACCGCAGGATATTTATATAGCAGAGGAAAATACGCTGAATGCCATGGACAGAGACCGGGTGCAGGTGACTGTGCTCAGCCAGGGAGACGGTGACAGACGGCCTGAGGGAAAAATCGTCCGGATTCTCTCCCGGGAGCTGAAAACAGTGGTAGGCGTATTCGAAAAGAGCAGGGGATATGGCTTTCTGGTCCCTGATGAAAAACGGATTCACATAGATATCTTTATACCGGCGGGAAAGGACATGGGAGCGGTGGACGGCCATAAGGCCGTGGCCAGGATTACCTCCTATGGAGATGAGCGTCATAAGCCGGAGGGCGAGATCATCGAGATTCTGGGACATGTCAATGATCCCGGCGTGGATATTCTGTCGGTGATCCGCGCCTACGACCTGCCGGTGGAATTTCCGGAAGAGGTGACGAAACAGGCGGTGCAGGCGGCCTGCCCGGTGTCCGAAAAGGACCGGGCA
>CAJFOT010000122.1 GCA_904397815.1 Candidatus Paralachnospira sangeri | reverse complement strand
GGTCTGCCCGTCTCTTCTCCGTCCGGTTTCCGCAACCCCTTGAATGAAAACACACAATTTTTAAATTTTTGTAAGGAATTTGTAATAGATGGCGCTGTCGAAACTGGTATACTATATGGGTATGCTGACGTTTGAAGGGGATTTTTGCCCCTTTGAGATAAGATTTATGAATATCATGTACGAATATTATGATAGAAAGAACAGGGATTATACAGAATGAAGCGTAGTAGTGCGGGCAGAGAGAGTTTGGAGGAACTGGAGTATCAGCAGCGGAAGCTGGAGATGATCAAAAAGCGTAGAAAGCAGAGCAGGATTAGAAGAATGAAGAGGCGGATTTTCCGGATGGCTGCGGTGCTGGTGCTGACGGCTGCGGTGTTTTTTGTGGTTATCAGCCTGTCTCGTTTTTCTTTTTTCAGAGGGCATATTGATGTGGCCGAAATTGAGATGCCCGACTGGATACAGCAGGAATACATAGAGCCGAATCCAAATTCACGGCCGCAGACGCCTCTTCGGGAAGTGAACGGCGTTGTGGTTCATTATGTGGGAAATCCGGGCACTACAGCCCAGCAAAATCAGAGCTATTTCAACAGCCTGGCTCAAACCCATGAGAATTATGCGAGCAGCCATTTTATCATCGGAATGGATGGGGAAATTATCCAGTGTATTCCCATGGATGAGATCGCCTACTGTTCCAATGAAAGGAATTATGACACACTGTCCATCGAATGCTGCCATCCCGATGATACCGGAGAATTTACGGAGGAGACATATGCGTCGCTGATTAAATTGACCCAGTGGCTGTGTGAGACCTTCCGGCTGGATACCAGTCAGGATGTGATCCGCCATTATGATGTGACAGGGAAGGAATGTCCCAGATATTATGTGAATCATCCGGAAGCATGGGAACAGTTTATCAGCGATCTCAGTCTCTGACCTGAATTTGCCGGAAAGTGAGGCCCTATGGCCCGCTATTCCGGCTTTTTGTTCATAGAGGACATATCGTATTGGTACAGCAGATAGGAGAGGATATACAGCTCCCGCTCATTGATGCTGTCCAGTTTGAAATGAATCATTTCCTGAATGCGGTTAATCCGATAAATTAACGTGTTGCGGTGAAGGTTCAGCTGATTGGCGGCATCGGTATAATTGCCGGAATAAAACAAATACCAGTACAGTGAGCTGGCGTACTGAGAGTTGTTTTTCATATCATATTGGATCAGGGTCAGAAAATCCGGATGCAGTACGGTCCTTAGCCAGGGGTTCTGCATCAGACCTTCCCGGAGACAGCCGATGGCAGTGTTTCGCATGGTGCTGTAAGAGAGACGGTAGCGTACTGCGTGTTTCATGGCGTAGACAGCCTGCTGATAGTAATCAAGGAAGGATTCAAGACCAGTGAATTCATGACTCAGTCCCCAGCAAAAAGACCTTTTAGGGATGGTTTTCAACAGTTCCTGTATCAGCAGTTCCAAATTTTTCTGACGGCTCAGATTGATAATCGCTACGGCCAGATTGTCATAGGGGAAAGCCTGCACACCGGCGATCGAGTCCTCCAGATCATCACAAAGTCTGCCGATGGTGTTAGTCTGAGAAGACTTTTTTGCCTGAGCACAAAGAACGATGAAGGTGTCATCAATCTGCCAGCCGGACAGGGTGATAATCTGATGAAGGTTATAATCTTCCAGAGATTTCTGGGCCAGCATGTCCTGGAAATATTCTGACAGCATGGAACGGGAACGCAGGATACCGGGATCATTCTTGGCATAGGCAGTAACCACTTGCTGAAAAATCTGCATAATCTGAAGATCCTTCTCGGTAAATGGACGGTTATTTTCATAGGCCATGATTTCACCGATTCTCTCTCCCTTTACAATAATGTCAGCATAGAGAACTTTACCCCGGTAAGCCTGCGAGTAAGCCATCGCCGGAAGTCCCTGCCGGTTTACAGGCCGGTTTTTCATTTCCACGCTCAGATCATTGTTCAGTTCATAAGAAGTATCCCGGGAAATATAATTTTTCCAGTGGGGATGGACATAATCGCCATAACTGTCAGTGATGGCATAAATCCACCCCCTGATATTGCAGATATTCATCGGCCGTTCGATGACCAGATGAGCCAGATCCAAAAGATCCTGAAGAGTTGTCTCAGACATGATTTTGATCAGCAGAGAATGTTCCCACGCAATGTAGAACTCAAACGCTTCCATTACCAGATCTACGATCCGGTCGGCGGTCTGGCCGGGCAGGATGATGCTGTCATCACCGTTGATCAGCGCCGGGCAGTCAGGCGGCTGATAACCCGGACGGATCCGAGAGGCTTTTGTCAGGTATACATAGTTGGGATTCTGGCTCTCATGACAGAAACGGGCGCCGGCGAGACAGAGCTGTCCGCCGATGATGTACGAATCGGTAGAACAGCTGTGGTCCCGCAGCCAGGCATCCAGAATATGCATCGATAGTTTCATAACAGTCTCCTTTCAGCGTTTGACGCCTATGGGCCCCATTTACTCCGTATAACAGACATGACCGACTGGCGGATATGGAGCCGGAACGGAGGAGAATGTGCTGCATAGTCCAAAAAGGTTAATGGCGAAACAGATTTACCACCAGTTTAATTCCATATTTTACATAATTCAGAAATACTTTAGGCTGACGAACGCATTCCTTCATTTTTTTCAGAATATATGTAGGGCGCAGATAGAACTGCAGCAGCATATTCCGACGCAGTTTGGTCAGTTCTTCTACGGTCAGGTACTTGGTGCCGGTCATGCTGGAGTGGAAGAAATCACTTCCCAGCACAGACTGGGCCAGCAGATTGTTTTCCTTGCACATATCATACAGTTTTGTCCCATAAAAGGGAAGGGCGATGGTGATCTCGATAAAGTCCGGGGACAGATCGAAAATCAGTTTTTTCGTCTTCATGATATGCTTCTTTGTCTCCCATGGGAAACCGATGACGAAGTAGCCCCACACAGGCAGGCCAGCCTCCCGGCACCACTTCATCGCCTGATAGTTCTGGGCCACGGTAGCGCCTTTGCGGGCCAGCTTCAGCGTCTCGTCGCTGCCGGACTCGAAGCCGAAAGCCACCAGGAAGCAGCCCGCCTTCTTCATCAGGAAAATGGTTTCCCGTTTCAGCGGGTTTACCCGGGAATTGGCGGTAAAGGCGATTTTTCCATAAAGGGGAGAGGCGATAATCAGATTGCACAGTTCTTCCACCCAGTCCGCTTTAATGGTAAAGGTATCTGCTTTAAAGAAAAAGGTTTTGATTCCATGCTTTTCGTAGCATTCTGTCATCTCGTCCAGCACGTTCTGAGGACTCCGGAACCGTACCCGTTTTCCCGAAATCTCCGGGGACAGGCAGAAAATACAGTTGGAGGGACATCCCCTGGATGTAGCGATGGTGGCCATCGGCTCATCGGTGTCAGGACGGGTGTACAGCTTGTTGTTCATTAGTTCCCGGGCGGGGAAGGGCTGTCCGTCCAGGTCCTCATCCCAGATATGGAACTGGTTTCTCTGGATTTTTCCGTCGGCATCCTTGTAGAGAATGCTGTGAACCGCCTTGATGTCGCCCTCATGGCGCAGGGCGTAGTCAGCAATCTTGTCGATGGCGAAATCCACCTCGCCGCCGATCATATAGTCGATTTGAGACAGATCCAGCAGATCCAGCATCGCCTCCTCCGGGTCATAGAACAGAGCGCCCTTCAGAACCACAATGGGGCCGAAAGCCTCTTTCAGCCGGTTGGAAATGGCGATATCATCAAAGATGGTGGTATTGGTAATGCTGAGCATGATCATGTCCGGCTTGAATTCTTCCATATCCCGAAACAGATCTTCTTCGGTAGCTTTTTCCGTCTGATAGTCCCGCAGCTTTACTACATAATCCTTTTTCAGCAGGACAGCAGCGGCATAGCCCAGGTCATTACAGGCCCGCATAGCCTGGGCAGAGCCGTCGTCCACGTTCTGCTGGCATCGGTCTTCGCCTCTCTGAAACAGAGGGCCCGGCGGGTAAAACAGTAAGATTCTTTCTTTCATAACAATTCCCTCCTTGTACACAGGCGGTACAGATACATTATACATTAAAGCGGAACAAAATAACGTCGCCGTCTTTTACCACATAATCTTTGCCTTCCAGTCCCACCTGGCCTTTTTCCTTGGCAGCGGCGTAGCTTCCGGCATCCAGCAGATCCTGATAATTTACAACTTCGGCCCGGATGAAGCCCCGCTCAAAATCAGAGTGGATTTTTCCTGCCGCCTGGGGCGCTTTCGTTCCCTTTTTAATGGTCCATGCCCGGGTCTCCTGCTCGCCGGCGGTCAGATAGCTGATCAGTCCCAGCAGGGAATAGCTGGCGGAAATCAGTTTCTCCAGACCGGACTCAGACAGCCCCAGATCCTCCAGAAACATTTTCTTTTCCTCATCATCCAGCTCGGCGATCTCCTGCTCGATCTGAGCGCAGATCACAAATACCTCGCTGCCCTCTTCCGCCGCGAAGTTCCGCACCTGCTGTACGAAGGAATTGGAAGCGCCGTCGTCCGCCAGGTCGTCCTCGGCCACGTTGGCTGCGTAAATCACCGGCTTTCCCGTCAGCATATTCAGAGAATGTACAAATATTTCCTCTTCCTCATCTTCTGTGGCAAAACTTTTGGCCAGCTTTCCGTCCTCCATATGGGCTTTCAGACGCTCCAGCACGTTCAGTTCCTTGGCCAGTGCCTTGTCATTCCGGGCGCCCTTGGAAGTTTTTGCGATCCGCCGCTCCAGGATCTCCAGATCAGAGAAGAGAAGCTCCAGGTTAATGGTCTCGATATCCCGCAGCGGGTTGACACTGCCGTCTACATGCACCACATTGGGGTCCTCGAAGCAGCGGACCACATGGACGATGGCATCTACCTCGCGGATATTGGCCAGGAACTGGTTGCCCAGTCCTTCACCTTTGGAAGCACCCTTTACCAGTCCGGCGATATCTACAAACTCAATCACCGCCGGCGTAATCTTCCGGGAATGATACATATCAGCCAGCAGCTGAAGGCGAAAGTCCGGTACGGGGACGATTCCGATGTTGGGATCTATGGTACAAAAGGGATAATTGGCAGATTCAGCGCCTGCCTTGGTCAGCGCGTTGAACAGTGTGCTTTTTCCCACATTAGGCAAGCCTACGATTCCTAATTTCATATTTTTTCACATCTCCTTTGTTGATCGGTGCTTTTCGGCCGTTTTTCGGCTGTAAAAAAGAGCCTGAAGCAACTATAAAGTATACCACAAAGGGGCGGTGATTTCAATTACAGGTTGCTTTTTTTGGGGAATTGGGGTACACTGTCCCCTATAGATTACCCAAAAGGAGATGAATGTTGCGATATGTGTCTGACAGCGGCGCCTGATATTAATTTTGTAAATCTGGGCATACAGGTTCAGCATCTGGTGGACGGGATTACGCTGCCCATATTCGGCGGCTTTAAGGTGATGTTTTACGGGCTGATTATCGGAGTCGGTATTATCGTCGGCATGCTGATTGCGTGGAGAAACGCGAAAGCTGTAGGGATGGATGGTGATGTGATCTTCGATTTTGCCATCTATGCCATTATCTTTTCTGTCATCGGCGCCAGATTGTATTATGTGATTTTTTCATGGGATTATTATAAAGACAATCTGCTTCAGATCTTTAATACAAGAGGCGGCGGACTGGCCATATACGGGGCGGTGATCGCCGCGGTGCTGACACTGCTGATTTACTGCCGGGTGAAAAAAGTGCCGGTACTGAAGCTGGCTGACTGCTGCTTTCCCGGTCTGATCGCAGGACAGGCGATCGGCAGATGGGGAAACTTCGTAAATTGCGAGGCCTTCGGCGGTTATACCAATAATTTGTTTGCTATGCAGATCAGGCGTTCTCTGGTGAATCCGTCCATGATCTCTCAGGAACTGCTGGATCATCTGGTAGTGACAGACGGTGTGGAATATATCCAGGTTCATCCCACTTTCCTGTATGAATCTGTCTGGAACCTGGGAGTTCTGGCTGTCCTGCTGATTATGCTGAAACGTAAAAAATTTGACGGCCAGATTATGTGTCTTTATTTCCTGCTGTACGGGCTGGGGCGGTTCTGGATCGAGGGGCTTCGCACAGACCAGCTGATCCTTTTTGCCACAGGAATCCCGGTATCCCAGCTGCTGTCGGCGGTTATGGTACTGGCAGCCGCGGCTGTGCTGATATGGAATCTGAGAAAACAGAAGAACAGACGGACATCGGAGGCATTTGACAGGTAAACCGGGATATGAAATAATAAATAAAAAGCGGCAAGTGTGGAGGGAAGGAGAGGGAAGGAACGTGTACCGAAAGAAAACCAGTTATGACTTTTTATATTTATTCAGAGATGTGATGCGCTGCGGTTCATTTCAGAAAGCAGCCAGGGAGGCGGACTGTACGCCGGCCAGTATCAGCCGGAAGATCGCGCAGATGGAATCTGAACTGGGCATCACATTGTTTGAGAAGGGGAGCGGCGGCATGGCGCCGACTGCTGCCGGCCTGTATCTTTATGACAAACTGGATTCCATTCTGTGGAATCTGGACGCCATGCTGCAGGAGGCCAGAAATATTCCCCCGGAAACCAGCATGAAACTGGAGCTTGGGATTACAGATATGATTTCCGGCAGCTTTTATGGACAACTGATCCGGAGCTTTACGCAGAGCTATCCGGATGTGCAGCTGGTTTTGTCGGCCCCCGCCTGGCCGGAGATGCGCCGGAGGCTGATTGACGGCCGTATGGATGCGGCGCTGACCTATTCCATTGGCTTTGCCAATGAGCCCCGGCTGATCCGGAAACCGATTTTCCGGGCAAAGCCCTGTATTTATTACAGCAGGCTGATGCCCGTCGGGGACACAGTACAGACAGGGCTTGAGGCATTCAGAGAATGTGCCTTTATCTGTCTCGATACAGATGTGGCCGCGATGAATATGCTGCGGGATCTTCCTTTTGAACCCCGGAAAGTGCTGTTCGCGGATAGCCTGAAATCCCTGTATCTTTATGTAAATGCGGGGCTGGCCTGTACCGTCCTCGGCCCCGCCCAGCAGCTGCATGAGACGGAGGGCATAGAAAGGTTTGAGCTTTCGGACGCGGCATATACCATAGGGATAGATATTGTGTGGGAAAAATCTGTCTCCAATCCGGCGGTCAGTCTGCTGGCCGACTGTGCGGAACGTGTGTTTCCGCCGGTCAGGAAGGGGGATTTGTATGAGCCGATCTGACGATGACAGATTTCTCAGGGCCGCGGAGGTATCCGGATGAAATTAAATCTCTGGCTGATTGCCAATCAGCTGAACAATTACGATATTGAAGCCAAAATTTCTGCCGCGACAGAACGGACAATCAGCGGGCCGCTGCCAGTCGTGGCGACAGGCTCTGTATATGTACGGAATGAAGGTACCGATGTGATCTGCCATTCAGATCAGGGCACGATTATTATCCATGATATGGAGGAAAAAGAAGGCTTTCTGCTGATCCAGAGTATTTTTAACTGGTATGACAGCTGGCTGGAAAATGTGGAAGAAGCGCTGCGCCTGGCAGATTACCGGCTGTTTGTGCATCTGTGCGCCCAGGCTTTTTCCAATCCGGTGCTGCTGCAGGATTCTAACTATCTGCTCTTGGGTATGGACTGCCGGGGAATTCCGATCCGTGATATACCGGAATGGCATTATATTTATGAGAAGGAACAGAGTTCAGTAGACGATTATCTGATGATGTCAGAGGCCCTGCAGAACCCGGTACGCAAATACAGCGACTGCGTATACCGGTTCAGCGCTTCCGGAAGGGATGAGGCGGGGAAGTCATATCAGACCGGCGGGCTTCATATAAAATTCAGATATTTTGCCCGTGATTATGGCCAGCTGACTGTGCTGGCTAAAAAACGTCCGCTAAATCCGGGAGACGTCGCCCTGCTGAAATTGCTGGCGGAAAAGTGTTCGATGATATTTGCGGTCGCGGAGCGGGAAGATGCTTCCGGCGTCAATATGCGCATTATGAATGAACTTCTGGAATATAAAGATGTCCCTAAGGAACAGCTGGATTATCACTACGCTGTCATTACCAGAAAATCTCCGGATAAGGCGAACAGACTCTGCCTGTTTTTGTTCCATTTTGACGTTGTTGACGGAAAAAACACAGGCATTGAACTGGTGAAAAATACGCTGACAAAACAATATCCGACCATTTATAACTGGATTTATCACGAAGATCTTCTGGTGATTGTCTATGTTCCGGAGCCTGATGTTTTTGCGAGACAGATATACAGCTATCTCAGCATTCAGGGCTACTCAAAGGAACTTCACATCGGCGTCAGCCTTCCCTTTGATGATTTGAGGGAGCTTCCCTATTATTATGAGCAGGCTGTTTTTGCGATCCGTCAGACGGGCGCTTTGGGCCTGTCCTTTTTTTACAGCTTTGCCTGTAAATATCTTCTGGGAAATACGGATATGCGGCACAAGCTGCTGGCCTGTGAGCCTGCGTGCCGGCGCATGTGGATGGAAGAGCCGGATAAAAGGGAATTTCTCTGCACACTGTCTGTTTATCTGGGACTGGAAAGAGCCACCGGCCTGGCAGCCAGACAGATGTCAATTCACAGAAACACCATTACCTATCGGATTAAATATGTGAAAGACCGAACCGGATGGGATTATGAGGACGCGGTTCTCAGAGATTACCTCCGGCTCAGCATTTATTATCTCTCTGCGTGGAGCGAAGAATAAGAGAACAGCGGTGATATCAGGAAAGAATCTGAGACAGGAAAATCAGATTCTTTTTTTGTGCTGACAGCATAATAGAAATGTAAATTTTCGTTCGGATAAACCGTACAAAAATTTCGGCTCAGATGATAAGATTGGGATACAGGACAGAATTAAATACTGTATTTTAATTCTGATATTTAAAAAAGGAGGTTTTATTGTGGCAAGCTTATCATTGAAAGAAAATGCGCTTTTGGCCTATCAGCACAAAGAACCGGAGTTTCTTCCGATTGCCAGTGACTTTGATACCAGCGCGCCCAGGGGGATGGATTTTATCAGGGAGACGATCTGCGTAGAGGGGACAGCGGACGACTGGTTCGGACAGAGCTGGACATGGGAGAGTAAAATCGGTGCGCCGAATCCGACGCCGGGAAAGCATCTGATGGATGATATTACGAAATGGAAAGATATCTTTCATTTTCCTGACCTGAGCAAGCTGGACTGGGAGGGGTACGCTGCCCGGGATACGGCGGGATGGGACAGGGAACATAAACTTTCCCGCGTGATTATCGGTTTCGGCCCCTGGGAGCGTCTTTTTACAACGATGGATTTTTCAGAATGCCTGATGGCGCTGGTGACAGAGCCGGAGGCCTGTTATGATTTTTTCGGCGCTGTAGCGGATCATAAGATCCGTCTCCATGATTATGTGATCAAATATTATAAGCCTGATATTCTGGTGATGCATGATGATTACGGACACAGCAACGGGATGTTTATGTCTCCGGATACCTGGAGGAAACTGCTCAAACCTCACCTGAAAAGAATTATCGAGGCGGTTACGTCCCAGGGCGTGCTTTATGAGCACCACAGCTGCGGCTATTTTGCGCCTATCGCGGGAGAGATTGCCGATCTGGGAGCTTCCGCGACCAATGGCATGCAGATATATAATCACCCGAAGGAACTGAAAAAAGAAATCGGGTATAAGCTGTGCTTTGTAGGCGGATTTGACACCACGATGATGGATTCTCCTGATACGACAGAAGAGGAGATCCGCGCCAGTGTCCGCCAGACCATCGATGATCTGGCACCCGGCGGAAGTTTCGTGGCGAACTGCGGATTGCGGACAGCTTCCCGCAATAAGATCGTGGTAGACGAAATCATCCGGTATGGTTCCACAAAATATTCCTGCCCCCGTCCTGACCTGAATATGGAGAGGGGAACCGGGCTGGAAGGTATCTTCTCCGCAAAAGGCTGAGAGAGAATAAGCGTGTAAGGGGTATATTTTCTGAAAGGAGAGAAAGAATGGAAAACTCTGGCTCCAAAAAAGGGTTAAGTAAAAGCATCCGCTATTTTTACGGCGTCGGCGATATGTTTTATGCGCTGATGACCAGTGTATATACTTATTATCTGACATTTTATTATACTAATGTGGCTATGCTGAGCCTGGGCACAGTGGCGCTGCTGACCTCTGTCAGTTCAATCTTTGACAGCGCTACTTCCTGGGTGTACGGCGCGGTTATTAACTCCACCAAACCGATGAGATGGGGACGTTACCGCTCCTGGCTGGTGGCGTTGACATGGCTGCTGCCGATTACTTCGTTTTTCCTTTATTGCAGGATCGGCAAAAGTGAGACGGTGGCGACAGTTTTCTTCTTTATCGCGATGATTGCGTCCCGTATCGTGCAGAACTTCCCGTATACAGCCAATGTCGCGCTGATTAATGTGGTGGGGAAAACTGCTGATGACCGTATTCAGCTGGCGTCCTCCCGGGCAACCTGGAACAATGCGTCCAAGTTTGTATGGTCTTATGTGGGTGTACCTTTCCTGGCAATTCTTACAACGCTGGTAACGGAAAAATACGCTTACGCAACGCTGGCGGCGATTCTGTCTGTGGGTACCTTCCTCGGCTATTACGCTCACTTCAGAATGACGAAGGGTTATGAGGATACCGGCGCCGAGGAACGGGCGAATGTTGCGAAAACCAAGCGGGCGAAAACCAATCCGATGGATCTGATTAAGGCTCTTTTCGCTAATCCGCCTCTGCTGGCGCTGATTATTGCAGATATGGCTAAGTGGTTGTTCAATTTCATGGTAGCGGGTACTGTCGTGTACTATTTTACTTACATTGCGCTTAACAAAGGCATGCAGGCCACCTACACGCTGATTATCGCTTTTACAGCAGTGATTGGCGCTTATGTCAGCCGGTATATCGGCAAAAAACTATCCGGGCGAAAGACAATGATTTCTTTCTATTTTATAATGGCGATCTGCCTGATTGCGGCCCGCGCGGTATATACTAATGTATGGGCGGTGATTATTCTTGTCTCTGCAGCCCAGCTTTGCTACGGATGTGTATATTCTTGTTCATCCGCTCTGTATGGAGATACTGCGGTATATTCCGAGTGGAAAACCGGGAAGAATGCGACCGGATGGGTAATGGGCCTGATGAATATTCCGATCAAGATTGCTTCCATGCTGAAAGGGATTATTCTTCCTGCTGCCCTGGCGATCGGCGGATTTTCCGCTCAGATTGCTGCGGAGGAGGCATCAGAATCTGTACGTATCTGCATTGCCAATACCTTGCTGGTTATTCCTGCGGCGCTGTTGCTGATTGGCGCTGTCGTTATGATTTTACTGTATCGTCTTCCCAAGGAGAAAGTTGAGCAGATGCAGCAGGAAATTGATGAAAGAAAAGCTATGGAAGAAGCTGCTGCGGAGAAAAAAGCGTAAGAATGGCAGAGCGGGCAGTTAGCTTGTACAGATACATATTGGAGGGTGAAATAAATGAAAGCATTATGGATTGAATCAGCGGGAACTGTCAGATATGGAGAACTGCCGGACCCGATGCCGCCGGCGGGATGGGTGAGGCTGAAAATTCTGGCAGCCTCTGTCTGCGGCAGTGATTTAAATGTCTATAAATTCGGACGCCAGTATCATGTGGAGAAAAGAGTGTCCGGCCATGAGTTTGCCGGTGTGATTGACCAGGTTGGGGACAAAACGTCAAAGTGGAAAGTGGGACAGCGCGTGTGCGTCTATCCCCAGCTGTACTGCGGCGTGTGTGAGGACTGTAAAGAAGGCAGCATCAACATGTGCGGCCACCGGAAATTTATCGGCGGAAGAGACTATAACGGCGGTTTTGCGGAATATGCCGTTGTGCCGGAATATGTGCTGATGGAAGTCCCGGAATCGGTTTCGGATATTGAGGCGGCTATGGCAGAGCCCTTTGCGGTAGGGCTTCATGCCGTCAATCAGGCGGGAGGCCCGCGGCTGAAGGGAAAAACACTGGTGATTTACGGAGCGGGTCCCATCGGCCTGTTCGCAATGGAAGCGGCTAAATATTATGGCGTAAAGCAGATCATTATGCTGGATATGGTAGAAGAAAAGCTGAAGATTGCCAGAGAGCATGGGGCGACCGATATTATACCAGCCGCAGAAAGCGCGGAAATGCTTCAGGAAAAAGTGATGGAGCTGACCGGCCAGAGAGGCGCGGACGCTGTTGTGGATGCGGTCTGCCTGGATGTCACGATCAACAATTCCATGCATTTTTGCCGGCCTCATGGGATTATTTCGGTAGTGGGCCTTGCCAAAGCGAACTGTACGGTGGACTTCCGGTATCTGGTCAGCCATGAGCTGACGATTACCGGCTCTTATACTTATACGACGGAAATGCAGGACTGCTTAAAAATCCTGGAAAGCGGGGCGGTCAAAACAGAGTACATTGCTAATCCGGTCGTATCGCTTCAGGATGGGGTAGAAACCTTTGAGAAACTGGTGAAAAAACCGGAGGAATGTCTGAAGGCTGTATTTATCCCGGGAATGGCAGAGAAGCCATAAAAGTCTTCTGCCGCGGCAACACGAAGGGGAAGAAAGTATGAGTGAGGGGAAAAAAAGAAGTGGTCTGACAAGAGAAATCCGCTGTTTTTACGGCGTCGGTGATATGTGTTATACGCTGATGACCTATGTCTATTCTTATTATCAGATTTATTATCTGACCAATGTAGCCCGGCTGAGTTTAGGTACCGCGTCCTTTGTCATGACAGTTTGCTCTACCGTAGATGTAGCTACCGCAATGGTGGCGGGCGGGATCATTAATTCCACCAGACCGATGAAATGGGGCCGTTATCGTTCCTGGCTGATCCGGATTACCTGGATCATACCTGTATTTTATTTTTTCATGTATTTCCGGGTAAGCACAAATGACACCATAACAGTGGTCTGCCTGATGGCGGCAATGATCATCGGACGTTTTCTGCATGACTTTCCGTACTGTGCCAACGCGTCTCTGATCGGCGTGGTTGCCAGAACGCCGGATGACCGTATTGTGATGGCCTCATCACGGGCTACATGGAATAATGCGGCAAAGTTTGCCTGGTCCTTTATGGGGGCGCCTTTCCTGGCTGTTCTGACCGCTTTGTTCAGTGAGAGATATGCGTATGCGATCCTGGCCTTTCTTCTGGCATGTCTGATGGTGGTCGGATTCTGGATTCATTTTAAGATGACGGAAGGATATGAAGATACCGGCGCCCAGGAGCTGGCCAGTGAGGCAAAAGCGAAACGGGCTAAGACCGGGCTGGCAGATCTGGTCAGAGCACTGTTTGAAAATCCGCCTCTGCTGGCGCTGATGATAGCGGATCTGGCTAAATGGCTGTTCAATTTTATGGTCGCGAGCGCTGTGGTTTACTATTTTACCTATGTGGCGCTGAATCAGGAACTCCAGGGGGTTTATACTCTGATCATCGCATTTATGGGAACAATCGGCGCTTTTGCCAGCCGTTATATCGGACGGAAGCTGTCGGGGAGAGGAACCATGATTGTTTCTTATATTATTATGGGACTGTGTCTGCTGGCAGGCCGCGCGTTTTATGAAAACGCCTGGTTTGTGATTGCGATGCTGTCGGCAGCTCAGCTGTTTTACGGATGTGTTTATTCCTGTTCAACAGCACTTTATGCGGACACTGCGGTGTATTCAGAGTGGAAGACCGGTAAAAATGCCGGCGGGTGGATTATGGGGCTGTCTATCATCCCGCTGAATATCGCGTCAATGCTAAAGGGAATTATCCTGCCGGCAGCGCTGGCCATCGGGGGTTTTTCCGCAGCTGTGGCGGCGGAGGACGCGTCGGCAGTCATGCGCAGAGGCATCGCGGACGCCCTGCTTACCATCCCGGCTGTTATGCTGTTTGTGGGGGCGGCTGTCCTGGTTTTTCTGTATCATTTAACCAGAGATAAGGTGACGCAGATGCAGAGGGAAATAGACGAAAGAGAACTGGCTGAAATAGAGGAACGTGCAGCGCAGGCCTGACGGAAACGGGTGTTTACAGATTATATTTGGATTTTTGGGAGGAATCGAAATGGAATATCAATTTGATCCAAAAGAATTAGAGGTTGTGGGAACTTATAATGCGGATTATCCCCATGCGCCTCAGCTGACAAAATACAATACGCCGATCACGCCCAGAGAGAATTATCTCCGGATGCTGAAAGGAGAGAAACCTCTGTGGATGCCGGCTCATACAGATAACCAGTATTTCGGCCCCAACTGTCTCCCGGACATTATCGCCCGCGGCATCGCCGGATCCTATAATGCGGATCCGGTTGACCTGGAGCATGTGGGCGGCCCGGATATGCTGGGCGTGGAGTGGGTATTTGTCCCGGTTGTCAACGGTTCTATGCCCAAACCCGGCTTTAAGCTGGTTCCGGATCTGAACCACTGGGAGGATTACGTGACGTTTCCGGATGTGGACAGCTGGGACTGGGCAGGCAGCGCGGAACGGAACAGGGATTTTATTCATCAGGGCCTGGCCACTTCTTTTGCCATCCATAACGGGCTGTTTGAGCGGCTGGTGACCATCACCGATATGCAAGACGCATTAATGGCGCTGATCGATGAGGATCAGAAGCCTGCGGTTCACCGCTTTTTTGACAGGCTGTGCGATGTATATGAAGAAATTATCTGCAATGCGAAAAAGTGGTTTGACATTGATTTGATCTGGTTCCATGACGACTGGGGGAGCCAGATCAGCAGCCTGTTTTCCCTGGATACATGCCGGGAGATGATTGTGCCATATCTGAAGCGGGTGGCCGATATTACTCATAAAAACGGGCTTTATCTGGAGCTGCACTCCTGTGGGAAGAATGAAAAGCTGGTGCCGGCCATGATCGAAGCTGGCGTTGACGCGTGGCGGGGACAGTCCCTCAATGACAAACAGATGCTGTTTGAACAATATGGGGATCAGATTATCCTGGGCATCGAGCCGACGCGGCTGCCTGCTGACACGGATGACATGGAACAGCTGGAGAAAGACTGCCGGGAGTTTGTGGAGCGCTATGCCCCCAGCGGCCGTGTCTACTGCTCGATGTTCAAAGTACCGCCCAAAGCCAGGGACATGATTTATCAGATGTCCAGAGAACTGCTGGCAAGGCAGTAGCTTCCGGTGAGAAAGCGTGTGTCATGATCTTTGTGATCATGGCGCGCGCTTTTTCTCTTGACTTGAAAGTCCCGCCGCCGACAGGCGGCGTTCATTTTGAGATCGTGCCGGGATTTATATGCATTGGTTTGTAAAGGAAACTTGACAAACAGCTATGTATATGGTATGATGAAAATGTAAAGGAACCTTGTCAAAAAGGAGGGGACTGTATGTGAAGAACCGTGTAGAAGAACTGAGGAAAAGTATGGGAATGAACCAGGAAGAATTTGCCAGGGCGATCCGTGTATCCAGGCAGACGGTCAGTTCCATTGAGACCGGCAAATACAATCCGTCCCTGGAACTGGCCTTTGTCATTTCGGATTTTTTCGGAAAAACGATCGAGGAGATTTTTATTCATGAGAGGAGGGAGCCAGATGAAGAAAAAGAGTGAACTGGTAATTGGTTTGTTTTACATTGTGGCCGGCCTTGCGCTGATTATGACAGGATTTCTGATCGACAGCGCGCTGGATTCGATTATCATTGGATGCGGCGCAGGTATGGCCGGAGGCGGGATCGGCACTGTCGCCAGGTATCTGTACTGGACTGCGCCGAAGAACAGAGAACGGTATCGGGAAAAGATAGAAAATGAAAATATTGAGCTCCACGATGAACTGAAAGTAAAACTGCGGGATAAAGCCGGGCGGTATACGTACAGTCTGGGTTTACTGGTTATCTGTGTTTCAATATTGGTGTTTTCCGTTTTGGGCAGCCTGGAACTGATCCGCGGCGAACGGCTTATTGTCCTGTATCTGAGCGGCTATTTCATCTTCCAGATCGCGGCGGGAATTGTGATTTTCCGCTGTCTGCTGAGAAAATATCAGTAAATGTTTTTGCATTTAACTGATGCTGTCCGGGCTGCATAACTCCTTAAACGAAAATCTATATC
>CAJFOT010000121.1 GCA_904397815.1 Candidatus Paralachnospira sangeri | reverse complement strand
TTCTGGTCAGAATTAACTTCCAGCTAATCCTTTTCCGTTTACTTGGTTTTGGTTCTGAATAAAATCTTTTAAAAAGAATTTTTCAGGATTGGTTATACTGTTTAATTATCAAGGTGCCTTTCGTTCTGTCTCAGCGACAGCTTATTTACTATATCACAGTCGCTTTCGTTTGTCAAGAACTTTTTTCGACTTTTTTGAACTTTTCTGTTCAATTTCTGTCTTTGTTTTGCTGTTTTCCGACAGCCTCTATATACTATCACAGGCCAATCCGGATGTCAAGCATTAATTTCATTTTTTTCTATGTTTTTTTCCAGCTTCAGTGTAAACCAGAATTCTACGCCATTTTCCCTGTTTTCCACTCCGCATCGCTGATGGTGTTTGTCGATAATCGCCTTTACGATAGACAATCCAATTCCGCTGCCGCCGTATTCTCTTGTTCGAGCCTTATCTGCCTTAAAGAATTTGATCCATACTTTGTCCAAATCCTCCTCCGGGATCGGCTGTCCGGTATTAAATACGCTGATCCGAACACAATCCCCCATCTCTCTCAGTGATATCTGAATCACTTTTTCTCCTTCCAGATGATGGATGGCATTGCTGAGATAATTTTTCACTACTTCTTCAATCATAAATTCATCCGCATTTACATAAACAGGGTTCCCTTTTGGGAGGAAAATGGTTCCCTCCTTCTGTTTAATCAGAATCTCTGAAGCATGTACTACACCTTCGATCAGTGCCATGATATCAAAAACCTCTGTTTCTACCTCTGAATTGCCAAACTCCAGCTGATTCAGATTCAGCAATTTCTGAACCATCTGATTCATTTTGGAGGACTCATCTATAATGACATCGCAGTAAAAATTGCGGCTTTCCTCATCATCGTCATTGATACCGTCTTTCAGTCCCTCCGCATACCCCTGAATGATGGCAATCGGCGTTTTCAGTTCATGAGAAACGTTGGAAAGAAATTCCTTGCGCATATCATCAATCTGTATTTTTTCTTCAATATCCTTTTTCAGCTGGGCATTCGCCGTCTGCAGCTCGCCAATTGCACGTTCCAGGGCATCCGCAAGATGATTCATACTATTCCCCAGAATCCCCACTTCATCCTGAGCGTTCGTATGGTAGCGGACATGAAAGTCCAACCCGGCCATCTGCTCTGAGATCGCCGATAGTTCCTGCAGCGGCTTCGTCAATTTTCTGGTCATAAAGAAAACGATAACCGCACTGACAATAATCGCTATAATACCAATGATCAGATAAAATTCATTGGAAACCGCCACACTTTCCCTGATGCTTTCCACCGGAAGAGACATCAAAAACAGACCGCCGTTGGAAAAAAAGCCCCAGCTCTCCATATAAGTGGCATTTCCCGCCGCCAGTTGGTTTTCAATCAGAATAATATTATACTGATCTGACTCATATATTCTGTCTACAATCAGCGGTCCTGCCGTTTCCCCATCCACATCCGCAAACAAATACCAGCTCAGACGATTTTGCAGACTGCGGTAATCAGGCGTACTGTAATAAATCATCCCACCGCCTCCGTCAATTATAATGGCAGAAATATTATTGCTGTCCCGCAGGTCCCGCAGCAGTGCCTCCATCTGCGAGGTTTCATCATCTCTGGCACTGTCTAAAAGTTCGTTCATATGGTTATAGGCATCCATTAATACCTGCTGCTTATTCTGCAGATAAAAATTTTCCAGGAAAAACTGATTAATAAACAGACAAGCTCCTATGGTAACGGCAATGATGCCGACAAAAATCAGTGTAAATCTGACACGAATAGAATGTTTCATGCTTTTCAACGCCTCCTGTACACCTTTTACGCCGCATGCCAGAAATCAGCCGCCGGCGTTTCGTATAAAGGCATCAGAATACAGGAGGATCATGATTTCCTCCTGTATTCTGACCGCTAAAGGAAGTATAGCATTTCCCGCAATTTGATTCAATTGTTTTCACTCATTATTCATATTTTGCCTATTTTCTGATTTCTTCTGTCACACTGTCCGGTATGGTAAATTCTACAATTCCCATATATCCAGGCGCCACTTCATATTCGTCAAATACAATGACCAGCTGCCCGTTTTCGTCAAAATAGAAATTCTGATCCTCTTTCACCTGAGTGAATCCCTCTCCTGTCGTCGTATCATCGCCGCTGATAAAATATGTCTGGCTTTCGTCTGCTTTCATTCTGTCACGCATCTGCTCTTTAATATTCTCGCTGATTACAGCTGCATAGTCAGAACCATCCTGGAAAAGATCCTTCAGCTCCGCCCGTTCTCCGGTTTCTTTGTTAATATTGTAATAACGGCTGTACATATATCCGCTGGCCTGAACCTCCAGCACATTCAGCTTCAGTGTAAACCAGTCTTCTGTATCTGTTACCACATCATAGGTGATATCTACAGAATTCACCGCTTCCGTATCCAGACTGCTCTTAAAGTCCTCCACAATACGGTTGATATAGGTTTCAATATCCTGATTCAGAGACTGCTCCAGTTCTTCTGCCTGTGCATTGGTTTCACCCTCGCTCTGCAGCTCTACTTCCGGAATTTCCACATTTGCATGATGACGTTCATCGTCAAAGTCATACCTGCCAAAAGTGGTTACCCGAATCACACTTCCCAGCACCGGAACCTTCTCCATCGCCATCGCTATGCTGCTGCTCATATTCGGCAGAAGAACCAGCACAGCCAGTGCAGCTGCGGCACAGCCGCCAATCCATTTATACTTTCTGTTTCTGTTCTGCATACGTCTGTCTCTCTTTCCGCGTTCAATACTGTTCATAAGGCCCTCCATTCCATTTTCAGGGATTTTCACATTTTCAAATTCTTCTTTCATTTGTTCCAGCTTCTTATTCAATTTCATCTGTACCAATCCTTTCGCCGGCTCTCAGCGGCCGCTGAATTCTTTTTCGTCTGACAAAATCACCCCCAGCTTGCGCAGGGCCCTGTACAGCCTGGTTTTGACTGTATTCTGATTTTCATTTATCGCCGTTGCGATCTGTTGAAATTTCAGGTCTTCAAAATACCTGAGAATCACTACAGTCCGGTCTACCGGATCCAGAGAAGCCACGGCTCTTCGCAGATCCACATCTGCATACTGGTCCGGCACTGCTTCCTCTACCTCTTCCACACTGACAGGAGCTGTCTGATTTTTCTTCAGAAAAGAAATCGCTTCACGGATCATGATCCTGTAAATCCATGTATCAGCATACTCCGGCTTTTGCAAAGTATCACATTTTAAAATCGCTTTGTATGCCCCCTCCTGGACGATGTCCTGTGCGTCTGCTTCATTGCGGACATAACTGTAGGCGAGCCTGTAATACTTTTCATAGTTCTTAATTAAGGTTTCTTCTACAATTTTCTCTTTTTTCATTCTGTATACTGCGCTTTCTTTTTTGGTGTTGAAAGGTTCCTTTCTACTTATTAGACGTATGCCGAAAAAGAAAAGTTTCACCGGCAAAATTTTTTTATTCAAAACTTGTTCCTGATTCTTCCCGCATCTGACAAAAAGGTAAAAAAACACCCCAGCCTGATCTGCCGGGGTATCTGCTCTTTCGTCGGTTATCTTCCTATTTTTTCTGCGCATTCTGAGAATCCGCCTCAAATTTGTATCCCATTCCCCATATCGTTTTTATATATTCACCTTTACTGCCCAGTTTGCTTCTCAGCTTCTTGACATGGGTATCTATCGTACGGGCATCTCCAAAATAGTCATAGTTCCACACATTATTTAAAATTTTCTCTCTGGAAAGGGCGATTCCCTGATTGTGAAGGAAATAATTCAGCAATTCAAATTCTTTAAAGCTCAGTTCCACTGATTTCCCATCGACAGTCACCTCGTGGGCGTCTTCATCCAGTACAATCCCGCCGCACTCAATCCTTTTTCCATCCGACAGGCTGCCGCTTCGTCTCAGAATCGCCTCCACTCTGGCCACCAGAATTTTCGGGCTGAACGGTTTCGATATATACTCATCCACTCCCAGCTCAAAGCCCAGCAGTTCATCCCGTTCATCCGAACGGGCTGTCAGCATGATAACCGGAATATTGGACTGCTTGCGGATCTGTTTGCAGACCTCCCAGCCGTCCATCTTCGGCATCATCACATCCAGAAGGATCAGCGCGATCTTCGGTTCACTGTAGAATACCTCCAGCGCTTCCTCTCCGTCCTGCGCTTCCATTACCTCATAACCTTTCTTGACCAGAAAATCCCTTACCAGTTTGCGCATTCTGCTCTCATCATCAACTACCAGTATTTTCAGCCCATCCATCGTTACTCGCCTCCATTCTGTTTTCCTGTTCATTTTATCAGAACACTTTAAAAATATCTATATTCTTCACTTTAAATTCACAATTTTCTTTCCTAAATTTCCTGCTGATTACCATATTTTTGGTGCTTTTATGAACAAATCATGCTATAATAAAAATGAATTATTATCTAACCGCGAACAGGAGGTTTCCATATGAACGGTCATTTTGTTATCACAATATCCAGAGGTTGCGGCAGCGGCGGAAGTATTATTGGAGATCAGGTCGCAAAACGGCTTGGCATCGCCTATATTGACCGGCAGCTGCTTACGATGGCATCTGAGCAAAGCGGCATCAGCGAAAGCCTGTTTGCCAAAGCAGATGAGAAGCTGACCAATTCCTTTCTGGCCAAAGTAAAGCAGAATGTATATAAAGGGGAGCTTCTTCCCCCGGAGGATGAGGATTTTACATCCAGCAAAAACCTCTTCAATTATCAGGCCAAGGTGCTGAAAGAATTGGTCCAGGAGCAGTCCTTCGTGGTAATCGGCAGATGTGCTGATTTCATCCTGAAGGATATGGAGCATATATTAAAAGTATATATCCACGCTCCCCATGAAGCATGTGTAAAAAAATGCATGGCAGAATACAAGCGTTCCGAGCGGGAAATGGAGCGCCATATTCAGAAAACAGACAAAGCCCGGGGCGAATATTACAGCCATTACACCGGAAACCGGTGGAACGACCCCGCCAACTATGATCTGTGCCTGAACAGCTATACACTGGGATATGACAGATGTGTGGATCTGATCTGCCAGGCAGCGGAAAATATGAGAAAGTAAGGATAAATCATCCTCCGTACCAGGTGTTAAGCATTTCACCTGATACGGAGGATGATTTCGTAATGGGTTTTACAGGTTATAGGTACTGTTGGTCCGCACCAGTTCCGGATTGAACCCGTTTTGAGCCAGCGCATCCACAATCTGTTTTTTATGCTCTGTGCCGAATGCCTCGATGGTAATCCGCAGCTCTACCGCGGCATTCCGGTTGATGCTGATGAACTGATTGTGATCCAGCTTGATCACATTGCCCTGGAGGTCGGCAATCAGGGAAGCCACCTTTACCAGCTGGCCCGGCTGATCAGGCAAAAGAACAGATACGGTGAAAATCCGGTCTCTCTGGATCAGGCCATGCTGTACCACGGAAGCCATGGTGATCACATCCATGTTTCCGCCGCTGATGATGGATACCACCTTCTTTTTCTTCACATTCAGATGCTTTAAGGCGGCGATGGTCAGCAGGCCGGAGTTTTCAGCCACCATCTTATGGTTTTCCATCAGATCCAGAAATGCCACGATCAGCTCCTCATCTTCTACTGTGATGATGTCGTCCAGGTTTTTCTGTACATAGGGAAAGATTTTTTCACCGGGAGTTTTGACCGCTGTGCCGTCGGCGATGGTGCTGACAGAGGGCAGGGTTACCACTTTCCCGGCTTTCAGGGACGCCTGCATGCAGGCCGCGTTGGCCGGCTCCACGCCGATCACCCTGATATTGGGATTCAGCAGTTTCGCGAGGGTGGCTACGCCGGTGCACAGACCGCCGCCGCCGATGGGTACCAGAATATAGTCCACAGTAGGCAGTTCCTTTACAATCTCCATGGCAATGGTTCCCTGGCCGGTAGCCACATCCAGGTCATCGAAGGGGTGAATAAAAGTATATCCCTTTTCCTGGGCCAGCTGGAGGGCATACTCACAGGCCTCATCATACACGCTGCCATGGAGAATCACATCCGCGCCATAGCTTTTGGTTCTGTTGACCTTCATCAGAGGTGTGGAGGCAGGCATCACAATCACAGCCTTGCAGCCGAACATCTTCGCCGCGTAAGCCACACCCTGAGCGTGGTTGCCCGCTGAGGCAGTGATCAATCCCTTGGCCCGCTCCTCATCTGTCAGCAGACTGGTCTTATAGTAAGCGCCCCGGATCTTGTAGGCGCCTGTGTACTGCA
The DNA here is from genome assembly GCA_904397815.1 of Candidatus Paralachnospira sangeri. Classification (GTDB taxonomy): domain Bacteria; phylum Bacillota; class Clostridia; order Lachnospirales; family Lachnospiraceae; genus Paralachnospira_A; species Paralachnospira_A sangeri. Next base: position 23,067 of record CAJFOT010000121.1, on the reverse strand, counting down.
TATTCTCCGGCTTGAGGTAAACTTTGTTTCCCGTCTGTCCGCTGAAATACTCACTGTACACCAGCTTTGTCTCTGATGTCACCTTTGTGACGATCTCCGATGCCTCCTCAAATTTCTCTAACGTTAATGACTCTGCTCCCATTGGTATCCTTCCCTTCTGTCTAATCTTCTGTTCTCACATTAAATAATGCCTTTACAAATGCCTCCGCGTTAAATTTCTGGAGATCGTCGATATGCTCGCCGATTCCGATATATTTCACCGGAATGCCCAGCTCTGCCTGGATCGCCACCGCGATGCCGCCCTTGGCCGTCCCGTCCAGCTTCGTCAGAATAATGCCGGTAACATCGATGGCTTCTTTGAACTGTTTTGCCTGAACCAGGGCATTCTGGCCTGTGGTGCCGTCCAGCACCACCAGAGTCTCCCGATAGGCGTCAGGGTACTCCCGGTCGATAATCCGGTTGATTTTTTTCAGCTCCTCCATCAAATTTTTCTTATTGTGGAGACGTCCTGCCGTATCGCACAGGAGAATGTCCACATCCCTGGCCTTCGCCGCATGGACAGCGTCGTATATCACCGCCGCAGGGTCAGAGCCCTCTCCCTGGCTGATAATCTCCACACCGGCCCGGCCTGCCCACTCAGTCAGCTGCTCTGCCGCCGCCGCCCGGAAGGTATCTGCCGCCGCCAGCAGCACCTTTTTACCCTGGTCCTTCAGCTGACCTGCCAGTTTTCCGACGGAAGTGGTTTTTCCCACCCCGTTTACGCCGATCACCAGGACTACCGATTTCTGATTTTCAAACTGGTAGGCATTCTCCCCCAGGTTCATCTGCTGGATAATACTGTTGATCAGCACCTCCTTGCAGGCAGAGGGTTCCTTGATCTTCTGCTCTTTTACCTTCCGGCGCAGATCCTCCACGATTTTCATAGTGGTATTGATGCCCAGGTCACCCATAATCAGGATTTCTTCTATCTCTTCGTAAAAATCATCATCAATGGCAGAGAATCCGTTGAATATGGAATCCATGCCGGATAATATATTATTTCTGGTTTTTTCCAGGCCGGCAAACAATCTGCCGAACAGCCCTTTCTTTTCACCGCTCATTTATTCACGCCCTCCTTTTCACACCGCCTGATCGGTCAGGTCTACAGACACCAGGCTGGATACGCCCTTTTCCTGCATGGTGATTCCATACAGCTGGTCTGCAATTAACATTGTACCACGTCTGTGGGTAATTACAATAAATTGTGTTGAATTCTTCAATTTATCCAGATATTTGGCAAATCTGCTGACATTTGAGTCATCCAGGGCCGCCTCAATTTCATCCAGCAGACAAAAAGGGGAGGGCTTCAGGTTCTGGATAGCGAACAGCAGACAGATCGCAGTCAGCGCCTTCTCCCCGCCGGACAGCTGCATCATGTTCTGCAGCTTTTTGCCGGGCGGCTGGGCGATGATCTGGATGCCAGCCTCCAGGATATCCTTTTCCTCTGTCAGCAGTTCCAGCGTGCCGTGGCCGCCGCCGAACAGCTCCCGGAATACCTGGTCGAACTCTTTCTTAATCAGCTGAAATTTTTCCTCAAACTGCCGCCGCATTCCCTGATCCAGCTCTTCAATCACCTTTTTCAGACTCTCTTCCGCGGCTGTCAGGTCATTGTGCTGGGCTTTCATAAAATCATACCGTTCTGACAGTTCTTTATATTCCTCGACAGCGTTGACATTGACATTGCCCAGCGCTTTCATCCGGGTTTTCAGGCCGGTGCACAGCTCTTTCAGCCTGGCCAGACCGCCGAAGCTGTCGTCCCGCATCTTCTCTGCCTCCGGCGGTGTCATCTCATACTCGCTCCACAGATATTCCACTGCCTGCTCCATCTTCGTTTCCGCCTGTTCCCGCTGATGGTCCAGACGGAACACTTCCTTATCTAAACCGGCTGTGATTTCACTGAGCTGCTCCCGCTCCTGGAAGAACCGGTTCTGTTCCTCTCCATTCTTTTCCCGATCCGCTGCTTTCTCCTCTGCCAGCCGATTCTGGGCCTCTATCTGTCCGGTCAGTTCCTCAATCATGGACTGAATCTGCTGAATCCGCGTCTCCTTTTCGCAGGCGGCGGCATGGGACTGACGGATCTGACTCTCCAGATTTTCTGTCTCCCGGAGATTTTTATCAATTTCTGACTGGATCCGCTTCTCATTTTCCTTCAGGAAGGAAAGCTGCTGCTCTGCTGTGGAGCAGGCCAGATTCTGTTCTTCCAATTCTTTATTCAGGATTTCTTTCCGGCGCCGTTCCTCCTCCAGCTGATGTGTGAAATCCTCCACAGCTTCTGCACAGGCTTTGTTTTTCCGGTCCAGTATCCCTTCCTCTTCTTCCAGACCGGCACAGGTCTCTTCGATCTCTTCCAGCTGCCGGCGGATCTGAGACAGTTCCAGTTCCAGTTCTTCGCCTCCCTCCAGCATTTCCCGGAGTTTTTGTCTGGCCTGTTTGACATCCATCTGACTTCTGGCTGCCTCAACCCGGCTTTTTCCCAGTTCTTCTCTGCAGCGGGCCAGTGCCTCTTCCAGTTCCTTTTTCTTTTCTTCTTCCCGCGCCAGTTCCTTCTGCCCGTTTTCATATACCACCAGAGCCCGGTTCATGGACTCCTCCAGTTCCTCCAGTTCCCGCTTCCGCCCCAGCAGGTTGCTGCTGTTTTTGTAGGCGCCGCCAGTCATAGAGCCGCCTACATTGATCAGATCGCCCTCCAGGGTAACAATCCGGAAAGAATAACGGTATTTTTTTGCCAGAGCCAGGCCGTGATCCATATGATCCACTACCATGATTCTTCCCAGAAGGTACCGGGCCAGGGCCTGATATTCCTTCCTGACCGTCACCAGATCGCAGGCCAAACCGATGACTCCTGCTTCGCCGATACTGTCAGGCTGGTTCAGCACTCTGGAGCCGTCAATGGCAGTCAAAGGCAGGAAGGTTGCCCTTCCCAGCCGATTTTTCTTCAGATATTCAATACAATGCTTGGCAGTAATATCAGAATCCGTCACCACATTTTGGATGGCGCCGCCCAGTGCTGTCTCGATTGCCTGTTCATACTTCTTTTCCACAGCAATCAGATCCGCCACCACGCCGATAATCCCGGGCATGGAGCTTTTCCGCTCCATAATCCGGCGGATACTGTTCCCATAGCCCTCATACCGCTCTGCTATATTCTGAAGAGATTCCAGCCTGGTGCGCAGGGTATGATAAGACTGCTGCCGCTGATTCTGGCGGCTGGAAACCTGATAAATCCGCTCATCCTGGGCTTTCAGCCCTCCGGTCAGGCTGATCTCCTGAGCTGCCAGGGATTCTTCCCGCTGCTTCAGCTCCAGCGCAGTCTGCTCCAGCGCTTCTGTCTGCTGCCGCTGAAGCGCCTCATCGCTTTTCCCCCGCAGCTGTCTGGCATTGATTTCACTCTTCCGGGTCATAGCCTGCTCCCGCATAGTCAGATAGCGCTGTTTTCGGGCTGCCAGTCCCGTCTTTTCATTAAGCACCTGAATCATCTGTTCTTTATCTACAGCGATATGGCTGTCCAGGGCGTTGATCCGCCGGGCGCTTTCCTCATTCTGTCCCGCCAGCGCTTCCCGTCTGGCCACGCATTTCTCCAGATTGGCCGCCAGTTCCTCCTCCCGGGCTGCCAGCCCTTCCTTCTGTTCCGCTTTCTCCTGATTTTCTGTCCGCAGCAGTTCCACGCGCCTGCTGTTTTCCTCCCGGCGGCTTGCTTCCGACCGGTTCTGTTCCCGCAGCAGACTGATCTGTCCCTCCAGATTTTCTTTTTTCAGACTGTTCTGAGAGATTTCCTCTCTGGTACGAGTGATCGCATCCTCCAGTTCCCTGTTTTTCCGGCCGAGCTGCTCATACGCCTCCCTGGTCTGCTCCGCCTTCTGTCGGTTTTGTTCCAGATCTTCTCTGGCGATGGTCAGTTTTTCCTCCAGTTCACGGACACGCAGTCTGGATTCCTGACCCTCTATTAAGAACATATTAACTTCGTATGTTTTTAATTCTTCTTTGTATTTTAAATATTGCCGGGCCTTTTCCGACTGAGTTTTCAGCGGGCCTGCCTGCCGTTCCAGTTCTCCAAGAATGTCTCTGACACGCTGGAGACTCTGATGTTCTGATTCCAGCTTTTTAACAGCCACGGCCTTTCTTTTTTTAAACTTCACGATGCCCGCTGCCTCATCGAACAGTTCCCGCCGGTCCTCCGGCTTTCCGCTGAGGATCTTATCGATCTGTCCCTGTCCGATGATAGAATAGCCCTCCTTGCCGATACCGGTGTCATAAAACAGCTCATTTACATCCTTCAGACGGCATGCGGCACCGTTAATCAGATACTCACTCTCACCTGAACGGTAAACCCTTCTGGACACCGTAACCTCATCAAAATCCAGCTTCAGGGCATGATCCGAATTGTCAAACGTAATGGATACACTGGCCAGTCCCTGAGGACGCCGGTTTTCTGTTCCGGCGAAAATCACGTCCTGCATGTTGGAACCCCGCAGCTGTCTGGCGCTCTGCTCGCCCAGGACCCAGCGCACTGCGTCCGCCACATTGCTCTTGCCGCTGCCATTAGGCCCCACGATGGCCGTGATGCCGCTCTGGAACTGAAATCCGATCTTCTGGGCAAAGGACTTAAATCCCTGTATTTCTATTTTTTTCAGATACATTCATAACCTCACATGTCTGCCTTCATTTTCATAATCGCCTGATATGCGGCATGCTGCTCCGCAGTTTTTTTGCTTCTGCCGCTGCCCCGGCCCAACTCTTTGCCCATGGCGACTGCCCGGCAGGTAAATATTTTATTGTGATCCGGGCCAACCTCGTTCAGCAGCTGATAGGTGACAGCCCCCTTTCCCATTCCCTGTACCGTTTCCTGGAGGATCGTCTTGCTGTCGTAAAAGAGTTTTTTGTGTTCCAGATCGTTCAAAATAAAACGGCCGATAAACTCTTTTGCGTCAGCAAAACCACCATCCAGGTATATGGCGCCGATCAGCGCCTCCATCGCGTCAGAGACAATCGAATCCCGGTACCTGCCGCCGGTAGCCTCCTCGCCCTTGCCCATGATCAGATAGCTGCCCAGATCCAGTTCCCTGCTGCAAAAGGCCAGAGCTGTCTCACACACCATGCTGGCCCGCAGCCGCGTCATCTGTCCCTCCGGCAGCACCGGTTTCATGTGATAAAGAAAATCACTGGCCGTCAGTTCCAGCACCGCGTCTCCCAGAAATTCCAGCCGTTCATTATTTCTTGGCTTCTCATCCCTGTGCTCATTATAATAAGACCGGTGGGTCAGCGCTGTTTCCAGCAGTTCCCGGTCACAAAACTGATAGCCGATCGTCTTTTCCAGCTTCAACAGCATATGCTTGTCCATCATCCTGTGTCCTCACTTTCCTGTTATGTAAAAAAGGTGCCTGTAAAACCGGCACCTTCGGCGGTCAGCCCTTTGCGTTTTCAATTTCATCCACAGCGTCCCCGACTGTCGTGATGTTCATATATGCCTCATCCGGAATCGTAATATCGAACGCAGCCTCAATCTCCATCACCAGCTCAGCCACATCCAGAGAATCCAGTTCCAGATCATCCGCAAATTTTGTGTCTCTTGTAATCTGTGCCTTGTCAATCTCCAGCTTGTCAGCAATAATCTGCTGAATTTTTTCAAATACCATCTTTTATTCTCCTTTCCTGATCGAGAAATTCCTTGATTTTATCATTAATACGCTGTTCCTGGAAGGTTAAACACTGGAGGATGGAATTGCGCACCTCCTGCGCCTTTGCGTTGCCGTGGGTCTTTACCACCAGGCCGTTCAGTCCCAGCATCGGCGCTCCGCCGTACTCGGTGGCGTCAAAGCTCTTCAGAGTTTCCTTCAGGGCCGATTTGATCAGCACTGCCCCGATCTTTGTGGTCAGGCTGCTGGTCAGCGTCTTCTTGATCTTTTTTATCAGCACGCTGCCTACCCCTTCGTACATTTTCAGGATTACATTTCCCACAAATCCGTCACAAACCACTACATCCGCGCCGGCATTGGGGATCTCCCTGGCCTCGATATTGCCGATAAAATGAATGTCTTGACAGTCCTTCAGCAGCCCGTAGGCTTCCTTTACCAGACTGTTTCCCTTTTCTTCCTCTACGCCGATATTTACCAGGCCTACTCTGGGATTCTTCACACCCATCACATGTTCCATATAGATGGAACCCATTTTCGCGAACTGGACCAGATAAGACGCCTTACAGTCCACATTCGCGCCGCTGTCTGCCAGCAGGGCCACACCTTTCGCGGTGGGAATCAGTGTGCCCAGAGGCGTCCGCTCAATCCCTTTGAGCCGGCCGGTAATCAGGCTGGCGCCTGCCAAAACCGCGCCGGTGCTTCCTGCCGACACAAAGGCATCCGCTTCCTTCTCCTTTACCATACGTTCTCCCACCACAATAGAAGAATCCTTCTTCTTCCTGATCGCCAGAACCGGTGTCTCTTCTGTCGAAATCACTTCTGTGGCATTTCGGATGCCGATCTGATCCTTCGGATAGGTAAACTGAGACAAAATCGGAGAAATCTTCTCTTCCTGTCCCACCAGAATTACCCTGATCTGCGGATTTTGATTCACTGCATCCACACTGCCCTTTATCATTTCCAGCGGCGCGTTGTCTCCGCCCATGGCGTCTACCGCTACGATGATCTTTTCCTGCATTTCTATATTCTCCTTCATATAGTCACAGCTTTCTGCCGTCTGCGCAAAAGGCCATTGATTAATAATATACTAAAAATAGAAGGATAAATCAATAAAGTTTAGATGAAAAGTATCCTGTAAAGATTTTTCTTCCAGTTTCTGCTTTTCGTCAATTGTTCACCCGTGATATAATAAATTAAAAACAAAGGAGGTCAGGAAAGATGGCAAAATACAGATGCAGCGTTTGTGGATTTATTTATGACGAAGAAGCAGAGGGCCTGCCTTTTTCTTCTCTGCAGGAATGTCCGGTCTGCCACCAGCCCGCAGAAAAATTCACCCTCTTGCAGGAAAATTACAGCACTGAGCCAACACAGCCCAAAGAATTGAAACTGGATTATCCCAGAGAATTCATCCGTGATGACCCTTCCTGCCGCTATATGAAAGAGATTCATGAGATGGCAGTAAACGGAAAAAGTCTCCATGCCGCGATGGGTACCGAACTGGCTATGCCTTCATGGGATGACATCCTCATCCTGGGGGCTCAGCTGGATCCGATGCCCCTGGAGGAACACACTCCCGTAAAAACAACCACAGTCATTGGCAAAAGATCCAAGCGCCCTCTGATTCTGGAAAATCCGGTCTATATCTCCCATATGTCTTTCGGCGCGCTGTCGAGGGAAGCCAAAATCGCACTGGCGAAGGGCTCCGCAATGGCACATACCGCCATGTGCTCCGGCGAGGGCGGCATCCTGCCTGAAGAAATGAAAGCCGCCGATAAATATATCTTTGAGTATGTCGGCAACCTGTACAGCGTAACGCCTGAAAATCTGCGCAGCGCCGACGCCATTGAAATCAAAATCGGACAGGGCACCAAGCCCGGCATGGGCGGCCATTTGCCAGGCGAAAAAGTCACCCGGGAAATCAGTGAAATCCGCGGCAAGCCGATCGGTCAGGATATCATCGCGCCGTCCCGCTTCCCTGGGATCGAGACCAGAGAGGATATGAAGCAGCTGGTCAGCCAGCTGCGCTTCGCCTCCGACGGCCGGCCCATCGGCATTAAAATCGCCGCAGGTCACATAGAACGGGATCTGGCATTCTGTGTGTACGCCGAGCCGGATTTTATCACCATTGATGGCCGGGGCGGCGCAACCGGCTCCTCGCCCCGCATGCTCCGTGACTCCGCCAGCGTGCCCACCATTTACGCGCTGCATCGTGCCCGCAGGTATCTGAACAGTATCCACTCAGACATCAGCCTCGTAATCACCGGCGGACTGAGAGTATCCTCCGACTTTGCCAAGGCCATTGCCATGGGCGCGGACGCGGTAGCTGTTGCCTCGGCGGCTCTTATTGCCCTGGCCTGCCAGCAGTACAAAATCTGCGGAACCGGAATGTGCCCGATGGGAATTGCCACCCAGGATCCCGATCTGCGTGCCCGTCTCCATGAGGATGCGGCTGCGCAGCGGGTAGCAAATTTCCTGAATGTATCTCTCGAAGAATTGAAGATGTTTGCCCGTATTACCGGCCATAAAAATCTGCACGATCTGTCAGTCGATGATCTGTGCACCGTCAGCCGGGAGATCAGTGAATATACGGATATTTCTCACGCCTGAGTCAGGGAAGCTTGCGAATACATATAAGAAAACTTACTTCGGCCCGGTATTTTGCAAAAAAGGCTTTCCGTTTTTCGGAAAGCCTTTACCGCGCTGTATTATTCTGCTGCAGCGACAATTTCTTTTTTGTTGTATGAGCCGCAAGCTTTGCATACTCTGTGAGGCATCATCAAAGCACCGCACTTACTGCATTTTACCAGATTGGGAGCGCTCATCTTCCAATTCGCTCTGCGGCTGTCTCTTCTTGCTTTAGAAGATCTATTTTTAGGGCAGATAGACATCGTTACACCTCCTTAAATATCACTTTTTTCCGCGGCTTCTCTGAAAATATCCAGAATGGCCGCCATTCGGGGATCTTTTGGCTCCTCCTCGCAATGGCATGTGCCTTCGTTCAGATTGGCGCCGCATCTATTGCAAATCCCTTTACAGTCTTCTCTGCAAAGGATTTTCATAGGCATATTCATCAGAAGTTCTTCCATTGCCAGCTGCTCTGTATCCAGCTGATGACCCTTGATATAAAACTGCTCATCCAGCCGCTCCCGCCGTTCCTCGTCACTCTCTTTCATATCCGCTTCCTTCTCGAAATGGATGTCAAAAGGATAAAGAACCGGCTCCAGACATCGGTCACAGAAAAACCGGACTGTCATCTGTATATGGCCTGAGATCGCCAGCTTGCGATCCTCCTCATGGATAATGGTCAGTTCCATCGGTTCCCGGGATACAATCTCATAACTCTGCTCTCCCGGACAGAAACGATCCATCAAAAGTTCTGCATGATATGTTTTCTGCTTTCCAGCAGCTGATAAAACTTCCGATAAATGAATCAGCATATTCTTCTCCTAAACAGATACCTGTACTATTATACATATTGAAAATGGATTTGTCAATTATTTATTTTCCCAAAAAGGATGCCTCCCGGGCCATATTCTTCATATGACCCGGAAGGCATCTCCGATTCAGTCTTTGGCTGAATTCTGTCTGTTCTTTCTGACTGTCCACACGATAATCAATACTGCCGCTGCCATTATGACTGTCAGCAGAATGATCGGCGCGTTGTCACCGGTAGAGACTGCTGTCGCCGCTGCATTTTCTGCCGGCTGGCTCTCCCCGGAAGAAGTATCCTGGCTTTCAGAAATGTCTTGTCCGGATTCTTCCGCTCCGCCTGTGCCGCCGCCTGACCCTCCATCCGTATCTTCCGGTTTATCCGGATGTCGGTTCTTCTGATAACTGTTGGCAAAAACCGCTGTCTCTGTCTCCTCGTCACCTGTCTGATAGGTGGCGCCGGTTACCGTCAGCGCTTCATTCGCCACTGCCACTTCTACTGTCAGTGTCCATTCCCGGTCGTCATAGGTAAATCCGTCACCGGGTGTCCCGGTATCCTCCGTGAGATAGAACCGATAGGTTCCCGGCTGGCTGAAAGTAATTTCACCGAAAGTGGTTTCCAATGTTCCGCTCATAACAGACGCTGTCACCTGCGCTGCTGCTTCTCCCAGAACTGCTCCGCCCTGCGGATTATCCGCATCGGCCCGGAGGCGAAATGTGAAGGTTTTCGGATTTCTGGGCTGATCTCCAGACAGTTCTTTTATTACCCTTGGCGTGTAATAAGCCAACCCGGTATCATAATGATTCACAAAACTGGCTTTTCCGCTTTCAGACGGCGTTACGCCGCCTTTCAGATACTGAATCTGATCGATACGGAGTTTCCCGTTCTGGTCTGTCACTGTCACCCTGGCAATCCACACTGAACTGTCATAGCTGTAATGAGATGAAAGCCCTTCCTGTTCTTCTTCAATCACGAAATCATAGATTCCTTCTTTCAGGAAGGTAATCGGCGCAAAAGAAGCACTCTGTGTCCCCTGGCTTCCGCTCTGAGATACAGTAATCTGGGCTGTGTTGTTCTTCGGCATTTCCACGCCGCCCAACTGTCCCTGCGTCATCCTCTGGGTAAACGTAAATGTCTTATCTGCCGCCATCTCACTGCCTTCTACTGTTTTTTCCACTTCCAGACTGCAGGTAACCGGCTCTGCCGCATAGGTATTCTGAAAAACGATTTTTTCTGTCTCTTTCTGGCTGCCGGAAGCTGTTTCCCGCACAATAACGCTGGTGATCTCCAGCTGTCCGTCCTTCACCTGATCCTGAACCTGTACTGTCACCAGATAAACTGCGGAATCCACGGTATATCCATTGCCGGATTTCGATGTTTCCCGTATCTCATAGGTGTAGGTTTCTCCCACATCTGCCAGGCTGTAAGAAATCGGGTCAAAAATAATTTCCCCGCGGCGGTTTGTAACAGACTGACTGTGCTGAGGAGTATTTCCCACAGACTGAAGGGTAAAGGTAAAGATTTCATCCTCTCCCGGCTCACCGCCGTTCACCGTTTTTTCTCCTGTCAGCGCCAGACTGCCTGAAGCTTCATAATGATTCTGGAATAAAGCGCCCTGCGTAGAAGAAACAGTGCTGCCATCCGCATAATACAGAACAGACGGCTCCAGCTGCTTTTTGCTTTCATTCCACTCCGTCGTTATGACAACACGGTAAACCACCGTATCATAGGTCACGCCGTTCTCCGATCCGGAAGCAGGCACTTTTTCCCTGATATAATAGGTGTGGCTGTCCTCTCCCTCAAAGGTAAGAGGTGAAAATGCCGCTGTTCCATCTTTGCCGTTAACCACTTCCTCGATTACATGTTCATTACTGTCCAGAAGCTGGAACGTAAACTGGCCCTCATCAGGCAGATTGCCGTTCAATGTTTTTGACGCTTCCAGTACCGCCTCTGTCTGTCGGACATTGGTTACGGTCACAGTATCTGCAGTAATCATACTGTCTGTTCCCGGCACGCCCAGAACCCATCCATGCTGAAGACTGGTACCGGTCAGCGCCCGGATATTATCACCGTAAGCTGCTGCATCGTCCAGCACATATCCGGTTCCGGCCGCAGTCTCCACAATCACATATTCCTGAAACCAGCTCAGGTCTGACAGAGAGGCAAAACCATTTTCATCCGTCGTAACAGTCTGTCCTGCCTGCTTGTTCCAATCAATCTGACTGTAATCGGTGCCCGCCGCAAAAGGACCATATATGATGAAGGAAGCGCCTTCTACCATATCAGAATGATTATCCTCTGCAGTCTTATAAATTTCCAGACTCCGTTTCAGAACCAGTCCCACATCCTTGGTATTATCCCAGTTTGTATTATTGGTAATATCCGCAGACCACAGGAAGAATCGTTCTGAAGTCGCCGCTGTATCCGTCTGAGCCGCAAAATTGCTGTCAGTCTGCTCAGCGGCCGGAATGTACAGATAGTCTCCATTCAGTTCCTCCGGATTCTGTGAAATTCCGTTTGTGATTCCTTCACTGGTAAACCGGAAATCTCCTGTAATCTCCTGAGGCAGCGTCACAGACATCATATATGTATTTGGATTGCTCCCTTTCAGCCGGTCAACCAAAAGATTATTGTTCTGATCATAGGCATGGCCGGTAAGATCCTCGTCCTCTGCCGGGGTGTTGTCTATACCCTCCTGCAGATCCGACGGCCGCAGTTCGTCAAATACATAGTTGCCGTCCTGTTTCCATGTGGAGCTGAGAGTCTGATCATAATCCAAAGACCCTGCAGGTATGTCTGTACTGTTTGTATAACGGAAGAGACGAATTTCAATCTCATCCATCATATCAGATACAATATCATAAGCTGCCAGATCACTGATACTCTCGCCAGATTCCCATACGCCATTTTCATTGACGTCAATCCATACATGTCCGCCTACCTTCACCTCAGTGGGGAAAATGGTGACAGATACACTGTTGGACCCCAGCACTCCGTCATATTTCACAGGGTTATCCTGAGAAATGCCTCCTCCTGACAGACTGTAGTAGCTGTAATTGCAGGCAAAACTGTTTACCGCATTTTTATAGGCGATGTCTGCCAGTTCATTCTCTGTATAGGTATCCACATCTGCCGCATAATCGATCTCCATCCGCTCATGGATCCCCAGGGTAATATCATTGCTGAATACGATCAGAAATGCCTTTGCGCCCTTCGGATCTTTATTCCACTGTGCGTCTGTAAAATCGGTTCCCCACACTGCGTTCTTTGCAGCCTGATATACATTCGTATAATCACTCTGACCCGCCAGATCACCATGATAGAAATACATGACGTAATTTGTACTGCCTATCTCGGTCACTGTTCCGTCTTCATCGACAGTCCTGATCTCTTTGATCTCCCGGAAGGCTACCGGCCACTGGCTTCCTCTGACAGTAGCGTCGCTGACATAATCACCTTCTGCCGGCAGAACATCTACCACAGACAGGCGGACCGCGCCTTCTGTATTGGAATTATTGCTAACAGTCAGACGGTAATTGACTGCTCCTCCATTCTCCACGCTGGACAGCAGGCTGCTGCTGTAGCTGCCTTCCTCGTCCATACTGCCGTATCCTGATTTGATCAGCGTCAGATTGGAAACAGTATTCCAGGCAGCGCTGGCACTGGCAGATATATAGCCATAATTAGCAATGCTTCCCAGAAGCCGCTGCAGCGTTGCCAGTCTGGCACTTCCTAAATCCGCGGCGACAGTAGACAGAGGTTCTGCCCAGTTATGGTTGCCGTTGCGGAAAGAAGCAGCCGAAGGATTTTCCTCACTGGCTACGCCTCTGACATCGCTGGTGATATATACATGATTCACCATGGATGCCCCGTAACTGACCACCGCATCCTCTGCAGTTACCGTCAGCCGAACAGATACAGAATCTCCCGGCTTCAGACTGCCTGCCAGGAAAATCAGCACCACTGTTTCATCACCGCTGTTTTCCGTCCGGTAATGGCTGACCGTCAGCCCTGAACTGTTTCCATCATCCAGCAGAACAACTGCATCGGCAGCAGAAGTATCCAGACTGGAACCCTGAGGGAGATAATCCACGATCACCGGCTCTTCCATCGCTGCTCCTGCCGACTGGGCATTCTGTACAGTCACGGTATAGCTGATCTGATCCTTCAAATTGACAGATGCCTGGTCAGCTTTCTTCTGAACCGTTACAACGGCTGTCTCCTGATCCTCAAAGGCATTGCCTGCCTGGTCCTCATCCTCAGCCCGGGTTGCGTCGGCCTGACTGGCCTGTTCACCCTGACTGTTCCAGGTTCGGTATGTAATCACCGCTTCACTCTTATTCCGTATCCGGTCAATCGTCTGAACCGTTTCGCCTCCCTGCTGCTGGTCCAGCACGACCGTCACATATGCAGAGCCCGGATGGAAGGCATGCCCCAGCCCGTACCCAGTCTCCCGGCGCAGCACAGGAGATTCATAGCTGATTCGGATCTCCCGGGCTTTCTCTGTGATATGAGCGGGAAGAGATACGGTCTGTTCCTGCTGATCGATTCTGACTGTCTCAGAATAAATCTCCGCCCCGTCAAAGCCAACCCATGTTACGGTAGCATCAATTTGTTCCGCTTCCATCTCCGCCTGTGCGCTGCTGAAAGCATAATGGGTCACATCATGGGTTGATGGCTGAAGAACAACACTTGTGACAGAATACCGATCCTTCAGATACGCGTCAAAATCCAGCAGCGTCTGATTGTGATATGCGTTCAGTCCGGTATCTGACAGCACATAGCTGTCCAGCCCATAAGTATTGTCACCCACCTGAGGCGTCAGAGTATAGTGCAGAGTAGCACCGCTGGTAAACAGGCTGTCCAGACTGTTGGTTTCAGCAGCCGTTTTTTCCAGACTCACATCGGCATGCCCCAGCACATTCGTCAAAGTTACCGTCTGGCTGGCATCTGCAGTCGCTTTGTGAAATACATACCATGTAGTCCTCTCATCGTCCAGAATCATGGTATCGTAAGTTCCTCCTGATGCCGCGGAAACCTCATTTTCCACGATCAGATAAGTACGTCCTGCCACGATCCTGCCCAGATTCGGGTTCACACTGCTGTCCGCATAGGTATAGTCTCCGCGGTTCCGGCTGGTGGTTACATGTTCCGCCACCGCTGTAACTCCCTTCTGTCTGATCAGAGCATTAATCTCCGCCCTGGTCATACCTTCTGCAGACTGGGGAATCAGATTCTCCGGTATCTGATATACGGAAAAATCCGCTCTGGGTACAGCTGACGCTCCGCTGGCATCTGTCTTGCGCACTTCCAGACTCAGATAGGGCGCATTGTAAGCTGCCAGTTCACAGGTACTGCCTGTTCGGAGGATATCGCCTTCGTTCAGAATATATATGGTTCTGTCACTGCCGTCTCCGGCTGTGGCAGTCCGGGTTATCTGTTCCCGTCCTGTTTCCGCCCCGGTGCCATTCCGGCTGACCTGCCACAGGCTTTCCATGTCCGCATAGCCTTCCGGCACAACAGTTTCCGCGATGGCATAGCAAATGCCTCCGGCCACTGCTACCCGCAGTGTTCCATCTGCCCCGGTAGCCGCCTGGGTCAGATAGGTCCAGGACCCGTTATTCAGTTCATAGATCGAAAATACAGCTCCTTGCAGCCCCTGAGGATCTGAAGCGCCGGAAACATCGTCATATTTGGTCAGCTGAATAAAGGCGCCGTTATAATTGGGAACCACCAGAGCATCCAGCATCTGCTCATCATCGTGCTCTTGTTTCCATTCATCCCATTCATCTGCGTTCCATGTCTCATAGCGCAGAGACTGTCCCGGAGTAAGTGTTACTTCCACGCATCCTTCCTGCCGGACGTAATTCTCCGGCGCAGTTTCCTCATAAAACCGGATGGTCTCCTCATCTCCATAAAGTCTGATCTGACAGGTATACACACCGCCAGATGATGTCCAGACGATGTCCTGCCCGTCCACCGGCGTTTCTGTCTCTATGCCCTGATCGTCTCTGGTCACCCGGTAAGCCTGGAATACAGCGCCTTCCAGCGCCTCTCCTGTATTGCCGTTGATCTTCAGCAGAGATACCTGAGCATGCATATACTGGTTCTCAGCTGTTACTGCCACGTCCTGATTTCCACTTGCGGGAACCGTCACCGCATAGCGTCCGTTGGCTTCCGGCAAGGCAGTTCCTGCTGCTGTCTGCATGCCTGTCAGACGGAAGTCATTTCCGCTGAGCACTTCTTCCAGATAATAGGTCTTTCCCTGGGATAATCCGGAAAATACTGCCGTCTGAACGGATGTCCCATTCCCGTTCTTCGTCAGTGTGGCCGCAGCTGTCTTCAGCGGACTGCCGGCATCCGCACTGTCATACAGCCTGAAGGAAAAGGTATAGGTCCCGTCAGGAAGTTCAATGCCAGAGACCGCTTTATCCACAGTTAGGGATACCAGCTTCCGGTTTCGGAAAGCCAGCACGATCCCGTCCTCGTCCGGTGTCCCCCGGTACAGTTCAATGCCGCTGTCTTCAGGAACAGAAATATTCAGCCCGCCTGTAACGGCAATGATTTTTTCTGTCTGCCCTTCCACCATCTCATAACCCGAAGGAGCCTGGGTTTCTGTCACCCGGTAAAAACCCGGGTCACGGCCCGCCAGTGTAAATGTGCCGTCCTGACCGGTAGTCGTGTTCACCCCGGACAGCGCGGTCCAACTGCCGTCAGAAGGAGACAGTTCTCCGCTGACTGCGGCAAAGGGCTGGTACTCCACACGGAACACTGCTCCGGAAAGAACCGCTGTGTCATCTTCCAGATCTGTTTTCTTCACTGTCAGAGAAACCTTCCGGGGGTTCTTCACCGTCAGTTTCACCAGATCTGTGATGCCATAATCGGCCATGTTCCGCACTTGCGTCACATAAACTTCCGTACAGCCGGATTCGGATACTTTTGCGGCAGTTGTGTATCCCAGGAACAGTCCCGTTCCTGTCAGCTTCAGCAGATCCGCCTTTTCGTCATTGTCCAGATCCGGGTAAGCGTCAGTATCGCTGTATTCCTGGCTGAAATACTTCTCCAGGTAAGCCGTGGAATAGCCGCTGTTTCCCGACGTTTCTGACAGAATATAGGTTCCGGTTTCCAGATTGGAAAATACTGCTGTGCCATTCTGGTCTGTGCTGCTGTTCTGAGCAGTGTTTCCTGTTTTCAGCTGGAAGGTAAAATTCTGAACCGGATTTCCATCCATATCTGTCTTGGTTACTTCCAGTGACAGCTTTGCGGGGTTATACATGCTCAGCTGCAGGTTGTCATTTACCACATTAAACCAGAAGGCCGCAATACCGCCACTGATGGCGGAACCGTTATAAATATTTTCATACCGGCTGTCTCCCGCCACTTCGATAATCCGGTATTCTCCGATATTCAGACCTTTCGGGAAGGTAAAAGCGCCGGAAGAACCTGTGACAAACTCGGCATCGGCATTGCTCTCAGCCTGCTGCTGTTCCGTATAATCCCATGCCACCCACCGCTGGTTTTTCCCGTCATATCGTTCCAGACGCATCTTCACGCCGCTTAAGGCCACACGCCCCGCAATACCGGCATCATAATAATCATCCAGCTGTGCGCCGCTCATATTCAGGTTGCTGCCATCCGGCGTATAGCCGTACTTCTGCACTGTAACCGAATAGTTATCAATCGGCCAGTTTACCAGACGATAGGAAGTACCAGTCTGATCGGTAATTTCCTCAATGGGAGAGCCTGCTTCGTCATTGGCGATTTTAATCCACTGAATTTCTTCCAGCCTATTCAGCTCATCTGCCAGAGGAATTTCCGGACTGTTATCTTTCACATAGAATGCGTCGTTGAAGGTTTCTGTATAGCCCTTCTGTTCTGTATCCGCGCTTTCCGGCGCGAAGCACATCAGCATATAATATACGCTGCTGTTAGCCTGATAGCCCAGGGGCGCCGAGGATTCCACGAGAGCGACTCTGGCATAGCCGGTGCCGCCTTCCTCCCATATGGCAGTGTCTCCCCCTTCCAGATTTCCGTACTGCTCCTTCAGTTCATCAAATTCAAAGGATTGGGACGCCGCCCATCCGTTCAGCTCGTCATCCTCTGTCTCCTCTCCTCCGTTCTGATCACCCAGATCATTGTCCAGACCGGTTGTCAGCGTATCCAGAAGAGCCAGGCGGTTTCCCGCTTCATCTACCAGATACAGGTCAAACTGAACATTCCCCAGAGGCGTGTAATTTTCCAGCGCTTCTCCGGTGACGTCATACTGACCGGCCCACTTGGAGATACGGACAGAAGCATACCGCAGAACCCCTGTTCCGGTTACGTCACTGTTTTGAACAGCGGTCGTGTCTGTACGGACATCATCCTCATAGGAATACACATCGTCACAGAATACTTCATTCTCCGCATACGGATTCCGGGAATGATTGGTATAATTCGTCCCCTGCCGTTTAAAAAGGATGATCTGATTTTCCGGCATAATCTCAGAGCCGGGACCCGCCTTCGTCTCCACCAGCCAGTAGACGACATTGTCAGCAGATTTCAGAATATCTGTCACAAACTCACCGTCCCGCCGGTTTCCATCTGTGTCATACAGGGTTCCGCTGGAATAGCTGCCAACCACCGTACAGTTATCCGGGTCAAAGGACAGCGCAGTGTCTGTCTGCCCCTCCGGCAGGATCTGCTGATAAAGCGTAAACTCCGCATGGTTGATCAGGATTTTTTCCCCGTCTGTCAGATTTTCTTTCAGCTTATACTTTTCGATATGCAGCTGAGCCCAGTGCTCCACATTATACATATCTTTCCTGACCAGAGTCTCCGGATCGCCGCTGTTGGGCGATTTTGTGACATAATAATATTGATCCAAAGCCTCCTGTATCAGCGTCTCAGGCAGTTTTCCTTCTCCGTCCCGCTCCAGATAATCTTTTCCGCTGACCGGCTCCAGATAGCGGTACGCTTCTTCATCAGGGACACTGACCTCCACAGCCACATACTCGCCGGCCTGAGACAGTCCTTCGAAGCTCACCGTTCCCAGAGATCCTGTGGTCTGTACTTCCACCAGCGTATAGGTACCATCCGTGTTCTTCTGATACAGGGCAATCTCAGCCCCCGGCAGCAGATAGGCCTTATGGGTGAACTGTTCTTCCCAGATGTTGTAATAACTCTTGGTGACCTCGAACACCAGCTCCGGCCGGTTGATGAGAACCAGATTGTTTCCCTCGCCGGGCGTTACAGTCTGTCCCGGCTTCAATGTAGCCGAAAGCTCTGCATCATCCAGAGTATAACCGGAAGGCGCGCTCACTTCTCTGATATAATAGGTATACGGACTTCCCTGTTCATCATAAATGGGCAGGCCGCTGAACGCTGCCATGCCGGATACCCCTGTGGTCACCGTATAAGCTGTTCCATTGGCTCCCAGCTCGATGACGTTGCCCGCCGCATCTTTCCGGTAAATTTTCAGAACCGCGCCTGAGAGGGGCGTATCCGCGCCTCCCGCTGCGTCTGCCAGCTTGCTTACCGTCACTGCGCCCAGTTCGGAATAATTGACAACTGTCAGCACGTGGGTCTGCTGCTGCTGGATGACATTAAAAGGGCCGAAGTAAACATTGTACTGCCTGTCAATTTCTATCGGAGTTATTCCATTTTTGTACAGCGCAGCATATTTCTGCGGATCCAAAACCCCATTTGCATTGCCCTCCGGCACCACCTCTTTCAGGTAATAGGTTCCGGCAGGCAGACGTACGCTGCCGCTTCCGGACGTAACCGACAGAGGATTTCCCTGATAATCCAGCGCCCGGATGAAATTTCCTCCGCTATCCTTTTTGTATACTTCAAAGGAAACTCCGGTCAGCACTGTATTGTCGCCTCCGGCGTTCTTCCGCTCTTTCCGGACAGATATGCTGGGAGCCGGCTGGTTTTTGATAATAACTGTCTCTGCTTTTGTGTCGGCCGTAACGTTGGTAATATTCCGCAGATCAACAATCAGGCTGGCAGCTTCGGATACATCGGTATAGCCGGCCGGTGTCTCTGCCTCTTCGATCCGATACAGGTAGCCAGGCTCCAGCAAAGCCAGAGAACCGGAGGAAGGAATCTCGATATCTTCCATGCCCGTCACCACTGTCTCCGTTTCATTATCGGCAACCCGGTAAACAGAATACTTCGCTCCCGGAACAAAGGCCCCGGAATAGCTGTCTGCTTTCTTCACCACCACAGGAACCTTCTGCTGAATATTGGATACCGTAATCTCCTGATTGATAACCTTCTCTCCTCCGGTGCCGTCAGAAGAAGGAATCACATCGTTAAAGCTGTAAGGTCCATAGGCTTTTATACTGTTTCCATCTGACAGCTTCAGATCAACCAGATTTTTCTCTGTGGTGCCGCCGGCTGTTTCTGCCGGCTCATAATCATCAGACCGCCCTGCCTCAGCCCAGTAATACTG
Organism: Candidatus Paralachnospira sangeri; assembly: GCA_904397815.1. Taxonomy (GTDB): domain Bacteria; phylum Bacillota; class Clostridia; order Lachnospirales; family Lachnospiraceae; genus Paralachnospira_A; species Paralachnospira_A sangeri. The sequence goes on along the minus strand of CAJFOT010000121.1, from coordinate 3,527 downwards.
GATATTGTTTCCATCCGCATCATTAATAAGCAAATCAAGGGCTGTGACTACGCCGTTCACTGTCGTATAGGTGCCTGCCTCGGTAACCGGTCCGCTGCCGCTCTGGCAATACAGCGTAAAGGAAGCCTCCAGGCCGCCTGCGTTCACTGCTGTCATGCCGTTCGATGTGGCCTGATAGAAAGTTTTTGTCAGTGTAAAGCTGCCCCGGCGGGTGTTCTGCATCGTAATCTCTTCCGCGCCGTTGATTCCCTGTCCCAGCTCATCTTTCAGATCAAAAATCGCAGAATAGGCAACCAACCGCCCATCTTCGTTTTTCTCATCATTGGCATGCCATCCGGCAGGCAGCGTCTCTTTAATCCGGTAGGAAATCAGAGTATCTCCTTCATATACCGGCAGAAGCCTGCTCCCCTGTCCATTGGAATTCAGACTCAGTCCTGACAGAGAGGTCCCGCTGCTGTCCACAGCCGTAGTCCATGTTTTTCCTCCGTCCAGACTTCTTTCGATAGCAAAACATCCGTTAAACTCCTGATAGTTGGAAGCGTCCACATTCCGGAAGTTATTGCCCGTATAATAGTAATACTGCTTCTGCAGCAGAACATAGGCGCTGTTGGCCTGATTTTCACTCTTAACTACATGTTCTGCTGACAGGTTTTCCGGCGTCAGGGGCACAGTATGTACGGTACTGTCGGCGATATAGCCGTCCGGCGCCTGGATTTCACGCACATACCAGGTACCTGCAGGCAGCCGTCCGAATATCAGTCTTCCGTCAGAATCTGTCGAGCCGGAAGCAATCAGCTGTGTACATGCGCTGTCGCTGTACAGGCCAAACTGCGCATTGGCCAGCGCTGACGATACACCGTCTGCCAGTCCGGTTTTCTCCACCGTGATTTCACCCAGCACCTCGTCATTGTAGAAATCCGCTGTCTTTGTTTCCCCGGCGCCGACAGTCAGCGTTTTGTCATCTCCGTTGTACAGCGCGTCCCCTGCCGCTTTTTCCGTATTGGCAGGCAGCCCTGTCTCTTTTACGGTATAAGTGCCGGGATCCAGATAAACCGTAATGGTGCCGTCTGTACCGTTATAGGCGTCTGCGGCCCCGGAAGGATTAATGGATATCTCCTGTCCCGCAGAAAAATCCAGTTTTGAATAGGTACCGTCTGCATTCCTGGTATACAGTGTCGGTGCCTGTCCCGCCGCGTCTGTGATCTGAAACACAGCCGCTCCTGTCACCGGCGCCCAGTCTGTACCTTCATACAGTTCATAGGCAGCGGCATTATCCTCATCATACCGGTGAATGTATTTGCGGATGGTCAGAGCCGCCGGCTGAGTCACCTCGCCCACATTCACCGAAGCGCTGTCCCCTGACTGAGAAGATGTGCCGCCCAGCAGCTGGTAGTTTAGAACAGCAGTATTCTGTACAGCCAGCAGATCCTGATTCTGATCATAATACTGAGCGATAAAGTCCCCATAAGGATATACCGCGTCTACATAATAGACAGAATAATACGGGGCATTTCCATCCACGCCGCTCAGGCCATGATTGCCGCAGGTATCTACCGGAATGTCAGCTGTGCTCTGATTTGTCATATTGATCGCGCTGCCGCCAAACTGCGGAGTCACAGTAATCTGGGTTGGCGCAATCGGACTGCCCTGCCTGTCTGTTACCGTCAGTGTCTCTGTCAGTGAAGCAGAACCGTCAAAAGGCGTCCGTCCCTCTCTGGCATAAGCGTTGGGATCTGTCAGAATTCCTCCGCTGCCGTCTTCCAATCCCGCTTCCAGCTGGAATCTGACTGTGACATCGGACTTATCCGCCGCCACTGTAGTACTGACAACCGTTTTCTGAAGATTCCAGATATCATCGCTGACCGATGTCACTGTCCCCAGGCTTTCTCCCGACTGGTTGGACTGATGATAGGTTTTCCATGCCTGCGCCGGCGACTGGGTTCTGTCCATCACTGTAAAACTGGTATCAACGTTTCCGATGGAACTGCCGAAGTCAAATACATGTCCGATTTCCAGGCTGCCGTTTCCCTCCACCAGTATATTCACAGAAAAGGAACTGACCGTCGAGGACTGGGCTGAAATACTGGAGTTGTTCAGAACGAAAATCCATGTTCCCGGTTCATCCGGATCCTCATAGTATTCCCTGATATTGGTAAGTGTCCCGTCTCCGCCGGTGACTGCCAGACCTTCCGGCAATCTCAGCCGTATCACAGTGTTCTCATAAGTATCGAACAACTGTTCTACCTGGTTTCCGTAATTAAACGTAGGAGCAGCACTCAGCGTATACTCCACACGGAGAGATAAAATCTGGCCTGCTTTCACACTGCCGCCCAGTCCATCCGACCGGGTGATCTGAAGGCTGGCTACCTGCTGGGGATCCGCAGCATTCTCTCCATAATAAGCCTCTGCCATATCCTGAAAAGTTGAATAAGTTTCTTCATTTTCATTCAAAGGCTCTAACGGTTCCGTCTCCTCTTGCGGGACCTGAGGAGATGACAATGTCCCATCCGTCTGTACAGCTGACTCTGTCTGATCTTCCGTGACAATGCCGCCAGTCTCCTCCTGGGCTCTGACAAATCCGGAAAAATCAACACTTTGAAACAGTGTCAGAACAGCCAATATGACTGCCAAACAGCGTTTCCTTTTTTTCAAATCATAAATGCCTCCCTCCTTCAGCATCCACAGCCGACTTCTTTTGCGGTCTGTCAATGCTATTCTGTTCTGGGATATCTGGTATGCCAAAACACGGTTATTTCACCGGGCTTACCGCCCCGCAGGCATATTTTGCAAAATGAGCTGAAGCTTCTGGTCTCTCTCCTGTTCCGCCGCTTCTCTGGCCATCCTGGCATCCTCCAGACAGTCAAACCGCCCCAGTATCTTCCGGTTTCCCTGAAATGTCAGGTGGGCAATATACTTGCCGGTTTTTGCTTCCTGATAGACGCCTTTTACACCTGTTTTGTTTGTTTTCCAGACTTTTTTGCTCCGGATCAGTTCCAGCTGGGTGCCCCCTACATAATGGAGATTCCGTTTATACAGCCGCTTCCCGTTCTCTCTTTGATAACAGCCGCAGCTGACTACAAATCCCTTCTTCAGGTTCGAAGCCTCCTGATATGTAATATTGCCGCAGTCACACCTGCACTTCCACAGCGCAGGCAGACCCGGGCGCTGCTTTTCCATCCCCAGAACCACCAGTTTTCCAAAGCGCATGCCTGTCATGTCCTGAATTTTTGCTTTATGATTTTCTGCCCGGAGACATCCGCAGCTTTTTGTATGTCCGCTGGTCAGACTGGACATCCGCACACGGCAGATATTGCCGCAGTCACATCTGCACTCCCAGATGTTTCTGCCTCCGCCTCCGTCTATTTTCCGAATTGGTGTCAGTTTTCCATACTTTTGCTCCACAATCACGCCCCTTTCTTTCCGTTTTCACACCATCTTTTCACAACCGCTCACTCAGCAGGAATGCGTTCCGGCAACAGAACGGCTAAACCATTTCCAAGTCCGAATGAACGGAAAAGTAGACTTTT
>CAJFOT010000120.1 GCA_904397815.1 Candidatus Paralachnospira sangeri | reverse complement strand
TTCTGGTCAGAATTAACTTCCAGCTAATCCTTTTCCGTTTACTTGGTTTTGGTTCTGAATAAAATCTTTTAAAAAGAATTTTTCAGGGTTGGTTATACTGTTTAATTATCAAGGTGCCTTTCGTTCTGTCTCGGCGACAGCTTATTTACTATATCACAGTCGCTTTCGTTTGTCAAGAACTTTTTTAACTTTTTTGTTGACTCTTTTTAAAGTAGAGGTTTTATTATTATACCCATTTCTTTTCCAATTGTCAACTCTTTTTTGCTAAACCACGAAATTTTTTCCAGCGCCCTGAGCGGTTTGCTGTGTTTTCCTGTCAGCGAATGAAAGTTTATCACTATTAAAGGAATTTGTCAACCACTATTTTCTAATTTTTTTAAATAATTTAATCAATAGGTCCAAATAAGGCCATCATCCACTGTTTTTCACTTAAAACAGAGACGATGCAATCGGAAGAATCAGCCTGGCCAGCAGGTTATTCCGGTAAAGAAATGTAAGCAGAGCACTCTCTCTAATCATATCCAAAACCGGCCCGGTCCATTCATAACCAGAACACAAAGCAATAACCAGACCTGCCAGCCAAAGAATAATAACCCCTCTTGCCAGCCCCAGTACAAGCCCCGCCAGTCTGTTAAGCCCGGACAGGATAGGAATATAACCAATCATGTCCGCGATACCCAGTCCGATCCGGATCAGCAAATACGCGATAGCAACTGACAGAACATAGGAAATGGACTGCACCGCCATACTTGTATAACGGTCAACATAATAGTCAATGATATCATCGACACCCAGCTGTTCATATAATGCGGCAGTCGGCAGCTGATCCAGTGCCTGCTCCCAGGCCTGCGGCAGTCCCAGGCCATCATTAAAATCCGCAAAATATTTCTCTTCCAATTCTTCTTCTCCCGCGCCCTCCAGAAAATCAGACAAAGCAGTCTTAATGGTGGATTCTATTTCTGTATTTTCTTTTACATAATTGGTTACTGCCGGACTTATCGCAGAAGCAATCAGCACAGCAATGATAAATGATGACATCATAATCGCTGTCCTGAAAAAGCCCTTGCGGTATCCGCCAAAAGAAGAACTGATGATAATAATGAAAGAAATAATTAATGCAATGTTCATGCCAAAACGCTCCTTAAATTTGTTGAAGCCGGGAATGTGTATTCCCGGCCTGTTGATATATGATCCGACACCGTAATATATTTCTTTTTTGTAGCATTTAAGTTTCCCGTTCCATAATCTTCAGTTTTCGGACTACCATATCTGCTACACCGTCTTCATCATTGCTCAGAGCAATCACGTCTGCAGCAGCTTTTACATCTTCTCTGGCATTTCCCATGGCTACACCGATTCCCGCTGCCCTGATCATATTAATATCATTATAACTGTCTCCAAACGCCATCACATGATTCATGGAGATTCCCAGATAACGGCACAAACTGGCCAGACCATTCCCCTTTGTCGCCTCACGGTCATTCAGTTCCAGATTGGCTGCCAGTGAAGAAGTTACCACAAAGTCCTGCTCTGCCTCCAATTCATTCCAGATTTTTCTTCTTTTATCCAGGTCTGCAAAAAGCAGGTTTACTTTCTCTACGCCTTCCCCTGACTGAATCAGATAATTTCTCACGCTGCTGATCGGTTTTCTGGAAGCAATCAGCATCTGACGAGTCGCGTGATCCACCGGCACCCGATCAACGTATTCGTAAAACCGGCTCTCTGTATAGCCCACACCATCCGCAAAAAAGTCAAACATAATGTCCATCGGACGGACATAATCATAAATAGCCACCGCTTTCTTCGCCGGGAGCAAATGTTCTGCTATCACTTCACCGGTCTGAAGATCTTTGATAATCGCTCCATTTGCCATAACCGCGTAACGGATACAGCCCAATGTTTTCAGCAGCGGCTGTATCCCCCATACTGTCCTTCCTGTTGCCAGAACAATATGTATTTCCTTTTCCGCAGCCCTGCGCAGTACCTTAACAGTCTTTTCCGACACCGTTTTATTGCCCCTCAGCAATGTACCGTCCAGATCCAGCGCAATCATTTTAATTTCCAATACATCCGCTCCCCTTTTCTTCTGGTCATCATCTCAGACAATGCCAGGAATTCTTCACCGCACAAATTACATCTTAAAATGAGCTTCTTTCAAAATCAGACGCCCCTCTTTATCATATTTGGATTTAAAAAGGCTCCCCAGCCCTCGTTTATCCGCCCGAATCACTGCATTTTCAGTTACCTGCCTAGCCAATTCTTCAGTCAGCGGCATACCATCCTCTACATATTTATCAGCCAGCGCGTAAATAGCCAAGCCGGCAATGTCCTCAATCACACAATCCAGTTCTTCCGCATATTCTTTGATCTTTGCCACGAAAGTCGGCGCAGACAGTTCACCATTCTTTGCCTGTTCCATCTGCTTCTGCTGCTTTGACGCAGCCCGAACGCCTTTGGGCGCCTCTTTTCTCACCGGTTCCTCCCGCTGATACACCATATCTTCAGCAACTGAAACCAAATTCTCTTTTAATTTCTCCGTATCGATTCCGGCGAAGCCGCCTGACGGCACCTCCCAGGTCCCGGACAGATCCGCAGGCTGCTTACTTACTGATGGCTGAATCACCGGCTGTACCGGGCGTACAATAGGATCTGGTATCTGGCTGTCCAGATCCACCAGATCGATTCCGGACTCTGACTCTGACTCCAACTCCGGTTCCGGCACTTTAGCTGCCGCCACCTGCTCAGCCATCGCAAATTTTGCTTCCACCAAAGATTTCTCCGGCATCATCACCGGTTTGATCTGTATTTTGTGAGCTTCTTTTCTGGCGCGTTCTTCCTGTTCGATTTGATAAAGCACCTCAACCATCACATTTTTTGCTCTGGCATCCAAATGCTCAATCTGTTCAGGTGTATCTACAAATACAATAATCGTCTTTAACGGTGTTTTCTGTGTTTCTCTTAAAATTTCCGCCAGTGTAACATTGGACAAAGAAGCGGCTTCCACAATTACCAGGTCTGCACCATTCAGCTTTGTCAGAGACGCTCCCAGGCCCAAAACATTCAGCTTACTGCCTGTGATCCTGGCTACTTTATTTCCTTTCTCTCCCTTTATTTTATGCAGCTCTTTGAGGGCTTCTGCGGCATACTCCATTCCTTCATTCGCCCTCGGAGCAGAAACATACAGGAGACCCGGAACAACTGCCGACTCTTCTTTATTCTCCTGTTTTTCCTCATTTTTCTCATTTTCTCTGTTAAAGTTAGAGATTACTTTTTCAATTTCGCTTTCCCACTGATTGCTCATTTTCTCCTCCTCATCCTGCTCCTCCCACGGCTCTGATAATTCTTCTTTCTCATCTGCCTGGGATTCATCTGCACGTTCCTCTATCTGTATTTCATTCTGTACCGTTTCCGTTCGGGCAGCATTTCCCTGTGGCTGTTCCGACACAATTTTTATATCTTCATTGGCAGAAATACCGGTGTCTGTCTGCCCCTCAGTTTCCTGCAGCTGCTTCGTCTCATCAAAAAAAACTGTTTCCGATTCCTCAGCACCGTCAAATGCTTCTGATGTTAATTCAGGCCGTTTTTCCTCATCGAAAATCAGCGTTTCCATCATTTTCTCTTCCTGAAAAATTTCCTCCTGCTTTTTCTCCTTTTGTGCCTGCGCTTCCTCTATTTTTTTCTCCGCCTGAATCTCACATTCCTGTGCCACCTGTCGGACATATGCTTTATACTTTTCCTGATTCTGCACTTTTTCCTCCTGGTCAGGCGTCAGCGGCTCATAACATGCTTTCAGCTGGGCTGCCTTTTCTACATATGTACCAACACTGAACCAGAGAATAATATCATCACACAGCCGAACACAGTCTTCCTCCCGTCTTGCTTTCTGATACAGCCTGGCCAATTCATAAGACCATCTCTCATCAAATTCTCTGTCTTTATACTTCTCCAGCACACGAATCTGTTCATCCACTGGAGCTCCCTGTTCTGTCAGTATTTCATAGCGCAGAATATCCAGCCCGGGATCGTCCGGAACCATCTCTTCGTATTCCTTATAAAACAGCTCTGCGTCTTCAAAATTCTGCTCTTTTGCAGAAAGCTCTGTTAATTTATAAATCAGCCGCCTTCCACCTGCTGACCGCTCGTAGCAGATCATCAGGATATCTTTGGCATCTTTATAGCGGCGGTTTTTTTCATAAATCATCGACACCACTGACAACAGACGGCTGTTTTTTACATGTTTCCAGTCAATGGTATCAGCCAATTGGGCAGCCGTTGTGAAATCACGCTTTTCCACCAGCCTTTTTAATTTTTCCATTTTCAGATTATATTCAAATTTATCCAAATCATCTCACCTCGATCGCTTTGGAAATATTCCGGCACCGGAGCTGTACCGCCATTCCGGCAGGCAGACTCCTTACCGTTAAGTGTAGCATAGCTGTATGGTCTTGTCAAAAGCAATAGGTGTTTTTTTGTACCAAAAAAAGGACTATTTTCCAAAAATAATCATTCCTGGAAAATAGCCCTGAATATTAAATTTTTAATTTTATGATACACTCTAATTGTTTTCTCACCATCGGAGGTATTTACCTGCGGATAGGAGCTTCTGCAGCCTTCGTTATTTAATCTTCTTGGTTAATCTACTATATCGACGTCCTTTTTCGCTTGGATTATGTCTCTCAATTATATCTTTAACTATAGTATCATCTATATTAAATTTTATATAATCAATTCATAATACATGTCCCAAAAGATTCTATAACGGCAAAACCAAATTCTTCCGTCTTGTATTCCCTTTTCAATCGATCCTCCCGGATTGATTGCCCAGGGCCACATAGATGCCAATTTCAACAAAACCAAAATGATTTTTTTGACATTATCACCTATGTTCTTCAATATGCCGGTTTCTTCACACCATGCATCTTGCTTTACATAAGTTCTACGGATTCCATCTCAATTTCATTCCACTTTAAGAAGGTTTTTCCGCATCTGATCCGTTTTCTCTCTCCGATTTGCTTTCATTATTTCATATTCGGATTCTTACGTTCATTCAAATGCTTCTTGAAGGCAATTCCTGCAGAAGCCCCGCCTTCAGTAAAAGATGAAATTGAATTTCCATAGATTCTGTGACTGTGTCCACTGGAATCACCACCAATCTTTTCCAATTATCAACCAATGCCTTTCTCGTCAGCTCTGATTGATTTGTTGTCATTATCATAGCATACGCCAGCAATATTGTCAATACATTTTTTGAATATTTTTTATTTTATTATTTTATTTATCGATTAATCAGTATATATTCTTTAAATAATATGTTTTTTTCAAAATATACAAACTATTCATTGTCTAATCTACAGCTCTGTCCTGCCTTCCAGCGCCCGAAGCAATGTCACTTCATCGATATACTCCAGATCCCCGCCTACAGGCACCCCACTGGCAATGCGCGTCACCTTAATCCCGGTGGGCTTTACCAATTTACTGATATACATAGCAGTGGTTTCTCCTTCCAGGCTGGAGTTCGTCGCAATAATCAGTTCTTTTACATCTCCCTGCAGACGCACCATCAGTTCTTTCAGTCTGATATCGTTGGGGCCGATGCCAAGCGCAGGAGAAATCGCCCCATGAAGGACATGATATACTCCTTCATATTTTCCTGTCTTTTCATAGGCCGCCAGATCCCTTGGATTTTCCACCACCATAATTGTGCTGTGATCCCTTTTGTCACTGCTGCAGATAGGGCAAAGCTCCTGATCTGTCAGTGTACAGCACTCCTTACAGTACCGGACATTTTTCCTGGCGGAAAGAATCGTATCTGAAAGATGATTTACCGCTTCCAACGGCATATTGATGATATAAAAAGCCAAACGCTGCGCCGACTTGCTGCCCACACCCGGCAGTTTAGACAATTCCTCAATCAGATTGGATATCTGTGTACTATAGTAGTCCATATTGCCCCCTGCATACAGCATATGTTTCATTTCCAGCATACCGGCACATTCATATTCAGGCTGACAGCACTGTTTGCCTGAACATAAATGTGCCGGCACACTGAACTAAAAAGGAAATCCTCCGCCCAGGCCTCCGGTGATCTTTCCCATCCGCTGAGACGCATCCTCCTCCATCGCGCGGTACGCTTCATTAACCGCTGCCATAATCAAATCCTGAAGCATTTCAATGTCATCAGGATCTACAACTTCCTCAGAAAGTTTGACAGCCACGATCTCTTTCTTTCCGGATACAGTTACCTCCACTGCGCCGCCTCCGGCACTGGCTGTGTAGGTTTTTTCCTCCAGTTCTTTCGTAGCCTCCTCCATCTGCCGCTGCATCTTTTGCGCCTGTTTCATTAAATTGCCCATATTGCCCGGCATGCCGCCCGGGAATCCGCCTCTTTTCGCCATTTATATATCCTCCTGCTCACTGATAATTTCTATATTAAAAACACTTTGAATTTCTTCATCTGTCGCATACCGGGTAGATGTACTGGTCTCTCCCGGATTTTCCAGCCGTCCGCGAAATGTCGGACACACACCATAACGTTCCTGCACGATCTGACCCACCATATTCATCACAGCGGGACGATTTCCGACCAGGAAATCCTCCGGACGAACAAATACAATCTCTACTGTGCCGTCCCCTGTCATTTTGATATAAGTATTTTTCAAAGCCGCCCTGGCTGCCAGCTTCAGCCTGCCTGTGATATCCGGCCACGCCGCCGACAATGTATCCAGAACCTCTTTCTGATCTCGCCGCACGCGAACCATATTCTCATCCTGATCATGACTGCCGTCCGGCTGAACAGCAGGCTCCTGCCGCCTGTCACTGCCGCTGTTCCCTTCCGGGGCAGCCGTCTCTCCAGCCTGCAGGATCACTGTTCCGCTTTTGACCATCTGTTCCAGAGATTCCAGCCTCTGCAGGATGCCCTCATAGCTTTGATCCAGAGAGGGTGTGCACAGGCGGATTATTGTCATTTCCAGCAATACCCGTTTATCTGCCGCATATCGCATCTGGCCTGACAGTTCAGAAAAATTCCTGATGCAGCGCATAACCACAGCGGTATCTGTCCGCACCGCCAGCCTGGCCAGTTCCTCAATCTCTTCCGCAGACATTTCCAGAGCATCGGCATCCATATCCGAAGCCTTCAGCAGCATCAGATTTCTCAGGTACCAGAGGAGATCGCTCACCAGCTGTCCCAGTTCCCTGCCCTGTGCTACGATCTCGTCAATCATGTAAATGCATCCTGAGATATCTCGCCGGAGTATTCCATCTGTCAGCTTATAAAACAGCGTATGATCCACAGCGCCCAGCACATCCAGCGTTTTCTCATAGGTCAGATTCTCACCGTAATAAAACGCCATACACTGATCCAGCAGACTGATCGCATCACGCATGGAACCATCTGCTTTTTTTGCAATATACGTTAAGGCCTTCTCCTCGCACTGCGCGCCCTCACCATCTGTCAGCTGCCGCAGCCTGGACGCAATAACTTCATTGGAAATCCGGCGGAAATCATACCGCTGACATCTGGACAGAACCGTTACCGGAATCTTATGTACCTCTGTTGTAGCCAGAATAAAAATAACATAAGAAGGCGGTTCCTCCAAAGTCTTCAGAAGCGCGTTAAAAGCTCCTGTGGACAACATATGAACTTCATCAATAATGTATACCCGATACTTCCCGTCCGCCGGCGAGTAGCGCACTTCATCACGAATCTCGCGGATATTATCCACGCCATTATTGGAAGCCGCATCAATTTCCACCACATTTACAGCTGCCCCTGCCTGTATCGCTCTGCAGCTGGCACATTCATTGCAGGGACTGCCGTCATGCGGATTTTCACAGTTTACTGCCTTAGCGAAAATTTTCGCAACAGTCGTCTTGCCGGTTCCCCGGGTTCCGCAGAACAGATAAGCATGGCCGATCCGTCCGCTCTGTATCTGATTTTTTAATGTTGTAACAATGTGGTCCTGGCCCTTTACATCCTCAAAGGACTTTGGCCGCCACTTGCGGTACAGCGCTGTATAAGACATCTGAAACCACCGCTCCTAATCTCCGAATGTAATTCCTAACAGTTTTGCTTCTTCCACCATAGAATCCTTTGGATCCACCGTTTTCAGCTTTCCGGCAGTTTCCTTTAATGGAATTTTTGTGATCTCATTATTTCGGATCACAACCAGATTTCCATACTCTTCATTATAAATCATCTGCGCGGCTCTGGCTCCCAGCCTGGAGGAAAGAACTCTGTCATATGCGCAGGGCTCCCCGCCTCTCTGCATGTGCCCGGGTACTGTCACCCTGGTCTCAATGCCTGTCATCTCTTCCATTTTCGCCGCAATTTCATAGGAAATAGACGGATATATATTCTTTTCCTGCTCCTTCTTTTTCTTCAATTCCTTTTTGGAAAGAGCGGCATCCTCTTTCGAAATCGCCCCTTCAGCCACAGCAATTATGGTAAAACGCTTGCCCACTTTGTTTCTGCGTTTTACAGCTTCCGCTACTTTTTCTATATCATAAGGAATCTCAGGTATCAGAATTACATCCGCTCCTCCGGCAATTCCTGCCTGAAGCGTCAGCCACCCTACCTTATGGCCCATCACCTCAATAATAAATACGCGTCCATGAGAGGCAGCTGTTGTATGAATACAGTCAATCGCGTTGGTGGCAATGTTCATGGCGCTCTGAAACCCAAAAGTCATATCTGTACCCCAAAGGTCATTATCGATCGTTTTCGGCAAACCAATCACATTCAGTCCTTCCTCACTCAGCAGATTGGCGGTTTTCTGGCTTCCGTTGCCTCCCAGAACAACCAGACACTGAAGCTTCAGCTTCTTATAGGTCTGTTTCATTAACTCTACTTTATCCAAGCCATTTTCGTCGGGAACCGTCATCAGCTTAAACGGCTGTCTGGAAGTACCCAGTATGGTTCCTCCCTCTGTGAGAATTCCGGAAAAGTCCCGCGGTTCCATAATCCGGTAATCAGAATACATAAGGCCCTTATAGCCATCCTCAAATCCAATGATCTGCACATCATCATATAATCTGTATAAAGCCTTAGCCACGCCTCGCATCGTGGCATTCAGACTCTGGCAGTCTCCACCACTGGTCAACATACCTATTCTTACCATATTCGCACTTCCCTTCTTTACATGACAGCCTGTCGGCCCGCTCCATATCGATTATAATATAAAGGACTTAAACGGGCAAGCAAAACAAAAAGAATTGATAAATTCACCGGTTTAGCAAAAAGAACCTTGTGATTCTCAGGAAAACTATATATAATTGTGGATATTAGTTTAACCCGGAGGTGATACAATTATGCCGCGCAAGGAACGACATACACTAGGTGAACAGGCCGCCAAAAATATTATCACATATATTCAGGAAGAAAATTATCAGCCAGGAGATAAACTGCCCAATGAATATGAATTTTCAGAACTGCTGGGCGTCAGCAGAAATACCGTCAGGGAGGCTCTGCGCGTTCTGGTATCCAGAAACATTGTAACCATCCGACAGGGCGCGGGCACATTTGTCTCAGAAAAAAAAGGTGTATCTGATGACCCGCTGGGCTTTACCATGGTCGATGACAGAGTTAAGCTGACAAAGGATCTTCTGCAGATTCGCTACATTATTGAGCCCTCTGTCGCAGCGCTGGCAGCACAGAACGCCACTCCGGAAGATCTGGAAAAACTGAAAGAAATTCTGTTGGAAGTCGAAGCTCTGACCGGACAGCGCATGGATTTCACAGAAAAGGACGCAGAATTTCACGCGCAGATCGCCAACTGCACCCACAATACTGTTATGTCTAATCTGATTCCTGTTATCAATATGGGGGTAGAAATTTTTTCTTCTGAAATCAGCCAGCGGGAATATGAACAAACAATCCGCTCCCATCGAAGCATTTATCTGGCTATCCGTGATAAAAGAGCCGCTGACGCAAAAGAGGCCATGCAGTTCCATTTATTGTACAACTCTAACAGGTTTATGGAAGAAAAAGTGCTTTCAGAAGAACAATTATAACAAAATCATTCTTTATCCAAAAGCAATTGGCAAAATTTTAACGAAAATTGCAGCCATATTCATCCAATGATTGTTGCCCTACTTATTTTTATTTTCTATTTTTTATTGACATTATCCGCTTTAAATGCTATATTCTTATCATATTCATTGGATGAATATAGCAAACGATTTCCAACAGAAGAGACGTTTCCTAATTATTATCACATATACTCATGTTAAACTCACACAGGAGCCGGCCATATGGCCGGCTCCTGTGTATGTTGACAGATTATTATACATCCAGTAATTTCTTAATTCAATAATTTCTGTCTGCAGCTTAGGTAAATTTTTATATTTAAAATCCGCGCGCCCCGCTTCGAACACTCATCACAGACGTTACCTGTGCAGTTAACTCGGCCCAGGCACCCTTACGGCACACAAAAGGTCCTGCTTAGTGCTGCTCCATTCCTGACCTGACACGGTTCACAGGTTTCTGTTGCGTAAGACCCAGACGTCAGCGCCACTTACCCAGGGCAGCTCTGCAATGAAAAGTCCTCGGCGAAGGCATCACCCCTGCTGTAGCGGATTGCAGGTACAGGGCACCGCTAACTCCCCGGCTGCGCGGAAATTTCATATCAATTTTGCTTCTACAGTATAACTGTTTCCATGTTGTTTGTCAAATTAATTATCCATCTTTTTCTCTGCTTTTTCCTGTTTTACCTTTATGCGCAGTTCTTTGAAAAAATTTTTCAGCAGCTGGGAGCACTCCTCCTCCATTACACCGCGAGCCACTTCTACCTGATGATTAAACTGTGGCATCTGAAGAAGATTCAGAATAGATCCGGCACACCCCGCCTTCGGATTCATACACCCAATTACAACCCGGGGGATTCTGGCCTGAACAATAGCGCCTGCGCACATCTGGCAGGGCTCCAGCGTCACATACATGGTGCATCCTTCCAGCCTCCAGTCTCCCATCACTCTGCTGGCCTTCTTTATGGCCCGCAGTTCCGCGTGAGACAGCGTATTGCGGTCAATTTTTCGTCTGTTATAACCCCTGGCAATGACCTTATCCTCATATACAATCACGCATCCGATGGGAACTTCACCGATTTGATACGCTTTTTGAGCCTGTTTTATGGCCTCTCGCATGTATTTTTCCTGTATCTCCATATAACTGTTTGCCCCTTTATGCTATAATTGAACCAATGCCGGTTCTGCCCGGCATATATCAGGGAAAGGATGATATTATTATGATAATCTGTGGTCTGCAAAAAACAACACTGCTGGATTATCCTGGGCATGTGGCCGCCACTATTTTTCTGGGAAACTGTAATTTCCGCTGCCCCTTCTGCCATAATAAAGAGGTGGTTTCCCTCTCCTCCCAATGGCTGGAATCCAACAGCATATCAGAAGACGAGCTGTTTCGTTTTCTGCAAAAACGCCGCGGTATCTTAGACGGCGTATGTATCACCGGCGGCGAACCCACTGTTCAGCAGGGACTGGAGGACTTTATCCGCCGCATACGGGAGATGGGATATCAGATAAAATTGGATACCAACGGCTACCGGCCCGAGACAATTAATCAGCTGCTGAACTGCCAGCTCCTAGATTATATTGCAATGGATATTAAATCCTCTCCTGCCCGTTATCCTCAAGTCTGCGGCACAGCGCATCTGGATATAGAACGCATCCGCGCCAGTGTCAGTCTGATTCAGTCCAGCGGCATTTCGTACGAGTTTCGTACAACAGTCGCCAGAGAATTTCAGACGGAGGAGGACTTCCGTGAAATCGGTCTGTGGCTGTCCGGCTCCGCCGCTTATTATCTGCAGCCTTACCGGGACTGTGAAACGTTGTCCGGGCGCCATTTCCACCCCTATACAAAAGAGGAAATGGACGCCTTCGTCAGCCTTCTGCAAAAATTTATTCCCAACTCCTGTCTGCGGGGCATATAACCCTGCCGAGCAGACAGGCGGTTTCCGGAATTTTAGTTCAGTTTATTTCGATATAGTTCTTGTGCTTCCGACAAACTGTCTGCCTTTTCTTCCTCAAAAATACGAATCAGCGCCTCCAATTTATCCGGTGACATAAATTCACGGCCAATCCGGCTCTCATATTCATCTGTTACATTAATAGTCATAGTCTTTAATTGGCTGGACAGTTCTTTATATTCTCGTTCATACTGAGTTTTTCGTTCTGCCAGTTCCTCAATCCGTCCCTGATAGTCCTGTTTAATCTCCCTAGTTAATATCAGCGCTGTGTCGTTTTCAAACACATAGAGGGCGTCTTCTTTCCGGGAGGCGATATTCCTCAGATCCTCCTCAATTTCCTGAATTTCATCGTCATATTTCTCCAGATCATAGACATCTTCATTACGATCCTTTTCAATGGAATTTTTAATAGCTTTCATTTTTCGTTCATTCGCCCCGATCATCATTCGAAGTTTCCTTCCCTCACGAAGCACACCGATATTATCAATCTTGGTTCTATTTGCAATCGTCACATATAATCCTACAAACACAATGATATCCGCAAGATAAATAACCGCAAGGTGAAGCGCCTCTCCTTCCGGCAATGCAAAATAGATTCCAAGTGGAATTCCGAGAAAACAAATCAGAATCGTAATCAGCAGAACCATAAAGTCTTTCGGCGATCTGGTCAGAAAAAGAGCGTAATATAACGATGTATTGCAAAACCCCGGAAGATGATTCTGCTTAAACAACGTGGTCAGTCTGGTACGCAGCTGCCGGTTCTCTTCATTCAGCTCTGCAGTCTCTTCTTCAATACGGGCCTTCATCCCTCTGGATTTCGCCTTTTCTCTTTTCGCTCTGGCTTTTCTCAGTTTCTCCTGATCATTTCGCAATTCCCGGTCATAAGCGGCAGTGATTTCTTCCTTACGCCGCTTTACCGTCAGCGCAACCTGGTCAGCCACAGCCTTTCGCTCTGCAGACAGAGCTTTCTCACACTTTTTCCCCTCTATCTCTACAGCATTGACATTTCTCTGCAAAGCATCCAGCTCAATCACCGATTGTTTGGCAGCATCCAGAAAATCCACCAGCGCCGCATGTTCTTCTTTCATAACGACTTCCTCCGTTAGTAAGTATGGGTCCTTCCGCATGACAAATTTATTATAGATGAAATGGAAAATGATTGCAACTTTTACTTCAGTCCGCGTCTCTTGCCTATCTCAGTTACTGATGATATAATATCCAGAAAGTTTGGGAAATATCGCATTAAGAAAGGATTTTAATATGTTTCGTTTATGGGGGAAAATATTTAAAGACAATCACCTGCTGCAAGATGCTGTCATACCAAACACCGATCCCGAATTAAATCGCACACGCAAGGTATTCAGCAGTTTGGAAGAAATATGCCGTCAGTTCGATCTGAGCAACCCAATCTGGCTGGAACACAACATCAAAGAATTTCAGCACCGGGACAAAACAAGGTTTTATCAGGACAGCTTTATAGAATCCATCGACTTTGATTATCTGGAAATCCATGTTATTGAGGAGGATTAAAGATGTGTTTTTGTTCAGGGGACTGTCTCCCGTCCGGGCAGAAAAATCATCTGTTTCATGATTGGCTTTTCCTGTCGACTGGATATATGAAGAAACAAAACGCAGGGCCGCTGTCTCCCTCAATTTAAACTTTATATTGCGGGAAACAGCGGCCAGGTCCAGAATCACCTGGCAGTAATGTCTGGCTGTGCAGCCCTGCGCTCGCAATCTCACAGTCTCTTCAGCAATTGTTCTCTTTCTTCTTCATATCCCGGCTTGCCCAGCAGCGCAAACATGTTTTTCTTGTAGCTCTCCACGCCGGGCTGATTAAAGGGATTTACGCCCAGCAGGTATCCACTGACGCCGCAGGCAAATTCAAAGAAGTAGAACAATTTGCCCAGACAGTACGCGGACTGTTCTTCAATATGCACCATCAGATTCGGCACATTACCGTCTGTATGCGCTAAAATAGTGCCGTTCATAGCGCTTTTATTTACAAAATCCACAGTCTTTCCAGCCAGATAATTAAGACCGTCCAGATCGGATGCTTCTTCTTCCAATATCAATTCACAGGAAGGTTTTTCTACTTCCAATACAGTTTCAAACATAATTCTGGAGCCATCCTGAATAAACTGTCCCATAGAATGCAGATCTGTGGTCAGATCTACTGCAGCAGGGAAGATACCCTTTTGATCTTTGCCCTCACTCTCTCCGTACAGCTGCTTCCACCACTCTGATACATAGTGAAGACTGGGCTCATAATTAGCCACAATTTCCACTGATTTCCCTTTCCGCAGCAGAATATTTCTAACAGCAGCATATTTCACAGCGTCATTTTCCTCAAAAGGAGCTTCCAAAGCCTGCTTTCTTCCATCAGCCGCGCCTTCCATCAACGCGTCAATATCAGCTCCGCTGACTGCAATTGGCAGCAGGCCTACGGCAGTCAGCACAGAAAACCTTCCTCCGACATCATCCGGCACAACAAACGTCTCATAACCTTCATCATCCGCCAGCTTTTTCAAAGCGCCCCTTTCTTTGTCAGTTGTCGCGTAAATTCTCTTGGCGGCCGCCTCTTTTCCATACTTGTCAACCAACATCTTTTTAAAAATACGGAACGCAATCGCCGGCTCCGTCGTTGTTCCGGATTTGGAGATAACATTTACAGAGAAATCTTTTCCTTTCAGAACATCACACAGATTTTGAATATATGTACTGCTGATGTTATTTCCAACGAAGTAAATTTCCGGTGCTTTTCTGTCTTCTTTGGATATATAATTATAAAAATTGTGATTCAGAAACTCAATTGCGGCTCTTGCTCCCAAATAGGAACCTCCGATGCCGATGACAAGCAATACATCAGAATCCTCTTGTATTCTAGACGCCGCTTTTTTAATTCTCGCGAACTCATCTTTGTCATAATCTACCGGCAGATCAATCCATCCCAAAAAGTCATTGCCTGCACCATTTCTGGAAACCAGCGTATCCTTAGCCGCTAAAGCCAGTCCCTTCATATAGCTGACTTCTTCCTCTGAAATAAACTTCGATGCTTTTGTGTAATCGAAACTCACTTTTCCCTGCATAATCTTATCTCCTTCTATTTTCTCAGGATTATCCGAAAGCTCCCCGGCGGTTTCGTTTCCTGCCAGGTCTCCCGTAGTATATATCAATTATAACCAATCTCCAATGTATAATCAACCGAAAAGCTGTAAAATACTAACAGATTCTACGCAAAATACTCCCGCAAAATATCCTCAATCAGACTTTTTTCTTCTGGAGTAAATTTCGGTTTTTTCCGCCGGCCCTCGTCATCTTCCTTCAAAGGTTCCCGCCCTGAAGCGATCCGATCCAGACTCTGACGGAGATACTCGATTTCTTCCCTATGAGATTCGTTCTCCTGCTTATTCCCTTCCCTGGAATCCGTATTCTGAACTTCTGCGCCACAATTTTCATTGTGATACCCGCTCATTTGCTGCATGCCGGCTGCTTTCAGAGAATCCGCACTGCTCTTTTCTCTGTTTCTTTCACCAATGCCGTTTTCTCTTGGTGTATTTGCAGCCAGTCGATTTGACAGCACATTTTCCAGATATTCCTGCATATGTACACAAAAATTCTGCGATTTCTGTTTTACATTGGCATTCTTCCAATATAATAACGCTGCCGCCGCAACCAGCATACTGACCGCCAGGTTTGTCACGACCGTTGGCAGCGCCACCCCTGCATTATAACAAATCAGAGCCGCCCCGCCTCCCAGTATAAATGCCAGGCTTCCGGCACCTGCAGCTGTATTGCCCAAATCCTGCAGCTTCACTCCCATAAATCGGAATTCCTGAACATTTCGCTCCACGAATAGTCCTACATTATTTACCCCCTGGTTGACCCGATAGCTTGTCTCAAATTTATTTTTGATTTGTTTCAGATATTTGCTCTGTGTATTAGATATATTGTCCGTCTGCAGAGTCAGCCTCCGATACCGACGCCCGGCTATCCATGTACCAATCACTCCCAACAGACAAATAACTGCCAACACAATGTTTCCATATCCAGCTTCTAAAAATCCTAACATCATAACGCCCTCCTGCATTACCAATTTTTTACAGTTATTATATCCGCAGGTTTTCCGGTTTGTAAAGACAGGAAATGGAAAAATCGTTCGACATATTATCTCAGAAACTCTCTTAAAGCTGAGAACACATCTCCATCATTAAGTTTACGCTGTGTTCTATTGCCTTTCGCTCAAAGGCAGCATAATCCATATTGGCGCTGTCATCTGCCTTATCCGAAATTGCCCGGACGATCAGAAAAGGAATTCCATTTAAATACGCTGCCTGCGCAATTGCCGCGCCTTCCATCTCCGTACAATATCCATGAAATGTCTCCACCAGCCATTTCTTCTTTTCCTTATCAGAAACAAACTGATCGCCGCTGACCACTCTCCCTGTAAAAACTTTAATGTCCGGATTGACCTTTTCACAAGCCTCCTTCGCCAGATCAATCAGATGACGATCCGCTTCGAATACGGATACCGGCATTCTCGGAATCACACCAACCTCATATCCGAATCCTGTAGCATCCATATCATGCTGCAGGGCATCTGTAGACAGCACAATATCTCCAATATCGATGTTGGCATTGAGAGAACCGGCAATTCCTGTATTCACCATATAATCTACCTGATAAAAGTCCGCCAGAATCTGGCCGCACAGTGCTGCATTTACTTTGCCGATACCGCAGCGAACAACTACTGCCTCTTTTCCCTGAAGCTTCCCTTTGTAAAAATCCATTCCGGCCCTTTTCTGAATCTCCACATCTGTCATTGCCGCTTTTATTTTGCTTACTTCCTCATCCATTGCGCCAATAATACCTATCATACGTAATTCCTCCATTTTCTATTTCTGATCCTTGTCTGTGTTCTGATTACAGTCACTCATGCTTATTATATACAAAATACATTTTTTTTACAACGCCTGGCATTCTTATGATATAATGACCGGAGAAACGGGCACACGGTCTGCCAATTTCGTACTTTAAGAATTTAGGAGGTACTATATATGCGTTACAAAACTCAGGGAGTCTGTTCCAGCGAGATCCAATTTAATGTTGCCGACGGCAAATTATCCGGTGTTTCTTATCAGGGCGGGTGCAATGGCAATCTGCAGGGCATCAGCAGACTGGTAGAAGGGATGGATATCCACGAAGCCATTTCTAAATTAGAAGGAATTCACTGTGGTTATAAAAGTACATCTTGCCCTGATCAGTTGGCACAGGCGCTGAAAAAATATCTGGCAGAACAAGCTTAGGAGGCGCATCATGAAACGGATTATTCTGACCGGAGGCGGAACAGCGGGACACGTCACGCCAAATTTGGCGCTGCTGCCCAGTCTGAAAGAAGCTGGTTTCGATGTCAGGTATATTGGCTCTTATGGCGGGATCGAAAAAGAACTGGCTGAACAGGCCGGCATCCCCTATGACGGAATTTCTTCCGGAAAGCTGCGCCGGTATTTTGACCTGAAAAATTTTACAGATCCTTTCCGGGTAATTAAGGGATTTTTTGAGGCAGATAAGTTATTGAAAAAATACCATCCCGACGTTATTTTTTCAAAAGGGGGATTTGTTTCTGTTCCTGTAGTAATGGCAGCGAAAAAGCAGAAAATTCCTGCCGTACTTCATGAATCTGATATGACACCCGGTCTGGCCAATAAGCTGTGTCTGTCCGGCGCATCTTATATATGCTGCAATTTCCCGGAAACTTTAAAGACACTTCCGAAAGAAAAAGCAGTACTGACCGGCTGTCCGATCCGCAAAGAACTTCTGACCGGCAGCCGTCTGGCCGGCCTGAAATTAACAGGTTTTTCCGCCTCCAAACCAGTGCTTATGGTCATTGGCGGAAGCCTGGGTTCCGTTAAAGTGAATCAGGCCGTTCGCTCTGTGCTGCCGCGGCTGCTGAAGACATTTCAGGTAATCCATTTATGCGGTAAGGGAAATCTGGATCATACATTAGATTACCTGCCGGGCTATGTACAGTATGAATACATGGGCAAACCCCTCAGTGATCTGTTCGCCGCAGCGGACATTGTGATCTCCCGGGCAGGCGCCAATGCGATCTGTGAATTGCTGGCACTTCGTAAGCCGGCGCTTCTGATTCCTTTATCGGCAGAGGCCAGCCGGGGAGACCAGATTCTGAATGCCCGTTCCTTTCAAAAACAGGGATTTTCTGCAGTTTTGGAAGAAGATCAGCTGACTGCTGACACCCTCTGCCAGAACATATTCAGCCTTTATGAAAACAGAAAACAATATATTCAGGCAATGGAAAGCAGCCAGCTCGCTGACGCTGTTTCACAAATTACAGCCTTGCTGAAAAAACTGGCCGGCATCCCATCCTGAACCCAGGCATGACCCTGAAGCTGCACCTTGCAAATCGGAGAAGAGTTTTCTCAGAAGGCATTTTTGATCTGCTCTGCCAGAACCTTCAGCTCTTCTCCATCTGCGCTTTGGGGTTCCCAGGAAGCAATATTTCTGGGTCCATCCGCATACCGGGGAATCACATGCATATGGAAATGCATTACCGTCTGCCCCGCAGCCTCTCCATTGTTCTGAACCAAATTAAAGCCATCACAGCCCAATCCTTTCATCATGGCACATCCGATTTTGGCAGCCAAAGGCAAAATATCTTTACTGTAGGTTTCACTTAACCCACAAACGTCCTGAAAATGCTCTTTGGGCAAAATCAGTGCATGACCTCTGGTAGCCGGCCCCATATCAAGAATCACCTTAAACTTTTCATCCTCATAAACGGTGGCAGAGGGAATCTGTCCATTAGCAATTTTGCAGAAAATGCAGTTCTCATCAATCATCTTTCACACCTCCAAAAAAATTCTGCTACTATTATATCATAAAACCCGGCGAAACAATAATCTTATTCTCAATTCCGCAGTTCTGTCAAGAGAGTATAGGATCTTTGCCATTCAGCAATCTTGTCTCATCTTCTCTGTTCATCTCAACCAGAAAGCTTAATTCCGCGAATCTCACAACGCTTCCAGACAAAAGAATTTTCGGTCTTTCCGGAGTCAGCCTGACCTCATCCAAATAAGTTCCATTGGATGAACCGCAGTCTGCAACTGTACAGATCCCGCCGCGTACATACAGGATCGCCTGCTTCCGACTGACAGTCGGCCAATTCAGTATAATATCAGCCCCCTTTTCTTCTTTTCCTACCAGAAACTGCCCATCCCGTTCCAGCATAAAATCTGAAATATTCTCCTTTCCCTGATAGCGGAACCAGATCCGTTCTTCCCCAAATGCTCTTACGTTTAACACACAAGTCTCATCCTTGGAAGAATCACTGAAATAATTTTCTTCTGATTCCCGTAATTTCATTACATCCGGCCGCCTGCCATACAACCCTTCAACTCCCGGCTGTCCATACTCCAGCCATTTTTGTTCTGCCTGTCTTCTTTCGGAGTTATCCGATTTTTCTCTTTCCGGCACATTTTGTTCAGGCTCATCCACCCTGTTTTGATTTGTTTCATGTTCTGCTGTCAGCAGCCTGTAAACCGCTGCCGATGTCATAATAGCAACAGAAAACAGGAGCCCCACCCGGATCATCTGTTCTCTGGTCTCCCCATTTTCCCATGTATGATACATCCGGCTGATCAATACAGCTGCCGCAGCGGCTGCCAGACCAACAAGTATCAGCGCGAGAACGCGATCCAGCCACAAATATTTCCGCACTGTTAAACCTGATTGGATCGGATCGGAAAGTCCTCGATTGTCCGTATTGAGATCAGAATTTTCCTTTTTCCTCTTTTCCGGTATGTAATGATTCGGATTTTCTGTATTCCCTTTCTTCTCCTCCACCCACAGCCCGCCACTTTGAAAATGATTCTGAAAACGCTCTTCATGATAAAACAAAAACTTCATAAAATCCTGCATCTGGAAATAGTCTTTTACACCGATCTGATACATTCCATATACCAGCGCCACTGTCTGTTCATTTTTATGATCTGTTTTATCCAGCATATATCTCAGAAGCGCCCGCAGTCGTTCTCTGAAGTTTTTTTCCGGTTTATCAGTCGGATAATAACAAAACTCCGGCATATCATCCTGTTCTCTCCAGAAAATAAATTCCGGCTCTAACAGCAGGCTGTCCAAATCCAGCAGATATTCTTCCAGTGCGCTCGCGGTCTTATTGATTTCCGCCATCAATCTTTTTATATAAGATTCTGTCAGGTATACTCCTCCAAACCGCTGCCCCGTCAGCTGTCTGCCGGTAATGTGATAACATAACTCCGTCTGGCCATTGATCTGCTGGGCACGAACCTTCAGCAGCCCATAAATCTGATTCTCCTCCAGCATTCTGAGCTGATAACTATCTGCTGCTACACAATCAGCGCTTATCAGCATATAATAATGATTTCTTTCCCACCGATATCTGATCTCCATCCCCACGGTCACCTCCCGATTCCTCTTCCATTATCTGAAACATCCAGATCAGTTTCACAGGACTGGAACAGATATATTCCGCATTTCCCTCCAGGCCATTCATTTCTCCTGCCGCGCTGCGGTCTCCCAGAAGCCCGCCCAGCAGAACAGCCAGTCCACGTTCCCCCTCTGTTTGATAAAATATCTGATATCGCGTCCCTCCCCCTTCCAGAACTCCCATTTCTTCCTGCACTTTCTTCCATCTGATCTGCCGAAAATAAAACAGGCTCTCCTGCCGTTGTCCCATATCTTCTTTTAACCTGCAGATCACAGCTTCAGCAGCTGAAGCCTTCAGAACTACGTAATCATGCCAATAAAAGGTCATAAAGATAATAGCCAGCAGACACCCTATCACCAGAGGAAGAATTAACGCAGCCTCCACAGTAAACACCGCCTCCAGTTCGCCTCTGCTCTTTTTTATCATGTCCATAACATCACCCCGATAAAAGCCCCAAACAAAAAGGGCACAAATGCCACCCTTTGTTTTCTGCTCCAGTTTCTGCATGCCATCATTACGCACCCCAGCAGTGCTGCACCCGTCATTGCCCAAAACAGCGCAGCTGCGGTAAGCTCCCACCCCATAAGCAATCCTGCAGACGCCACAATCAGTCCGTCCCCCTGCCCCACCGCGCCTCTGGTAATCCATGAAACAGCCAGAAGAATGATTCCCGGCAGGCAGTCTGCTGTCAGTCCAGCTTTTTGTTCTGAAAAGTTTAAAATCACCCCGGCTGCTCCGCCGATCAAAGGCAAGATGACTTTTATTTTTTTATATTGTATATCCTGTATGCTGCATATTGCCAGCATAAACAGACATATCGCCATATTCCAGTTCTCCATCCTTCTCACTGTTCTTTTTCCTTTCTTTCCCTGCATCTGGAACAGATTCTCATCCCCTCTGCTTCATCTGCCGCCATAGAGGAAACCGTCCGTTTCAGGCCACTGCACCCCAGCGTACTGTGGTATCTGTCGCCATCCTCTGTTACATACACCATGGTTCCCGGCTGATCTGCACAGCATTTTTCACATGCTTTATATTTTCCCCCGCTATTGTTCCTCAGTGTCTCTGTCTGACTCGTCTGCACCTGACACACCGACAGCTGTAAATGGGTACAGTCCTGGTATAAATGATACACCGTTCCTGTTTCTGCCACATATACCTGCCCCTTTCCTTCCTTCGACATCTCTGTGTTCTCCTCTTCGCCGCCGACCCAGGCTCTCCTCCTGCACCGCTGTACAAATGTAAACTCTGTCATCCCCGGAAATCCCACCGGAATTTCCACATCATAGCGCAGTACAAGATCAATCATCTGATCTTCATCCAATATCTGGCTTTCTATCATCTGAATCCCACCGCTCCCGCCCTGGATGCAGGACCGGTCCAGATAATCCTCCCCCGCTTCTGATAAAACCTCCTGCCTCATCCAGCTTAACCCCAATCCCCATTGAAGGAACTCTGTTCCCTCCTCCAGCCACATTTTTGAATCTGATCCCCCCTCAGACAATTTTTCTCGAATATACCCATACTGGGCCGCTTTCTGTACGATCTTTTCTCCTGCCTGCTGTAAAGTTAACTGCACATGAAAAATCAAAAACAAATATAAAATTCCACAGATAGACAAAAGAAAAAATGTCATTACCAGAGACGCTTCAACCGTAAAGCTCCCTTCTTCCTCCTGTTTTCCGACAGAGGCAAATGCAGATGCCCTCTCCTTTCGGGCAAAACCGGCCCGATATGTCAGGATTTTTTTTTGTAAACCAAATTGTGTCTGGAGAGCTGTGGTTCTTTCTTTCAATTTATATTTGGCGTTTATGTAAATATATAAATGATCGATACGGCCGTCTCTGACCTTACTCAAAAAGGGCATCTGTATTCACCTCTGTTCTCTTAACATTAATTTTCATTATCCCGCGGTCATCCCGCAATTTCGCAGACATTGCGTTACTCGTCTTCTTCTATAGGTTCTATTCCATCCAGATAGCTTCTTTCAGCTGTCACGGTAAACCGATACCCTGACGATGACAATTTGGAAAAGACAAGAGGCAGTCCAGGAAAGAGCTGATCTGCCTGCATATCGGCGTGCAAAACAGAGTAGCAAAGACATCGCTCCAGAGAAAAATCAGCATCTTTCTGTCTGATATTCCACTGTACCATGTCCATGCAGCGATATAGTTTCTGTTCCTGCGGCATCAGGCACAATAGAATCCTAATATATGCCTCATAGTCCATCCCGGCAGTATTATCCTCCTGCGCAGGAGTGGTTTGATCTATGCTTTTTTCCAAAATCTTTTCTTTGCCTGCTCCAGAGAAAAGAGAAGTTTTCCAGTCAGATGATGATTTGATAAAGGGAACTGTTTTTCCATCCGTCAGTGCTCTTACATCTGTTACAGCCTCTGTCAGCGCCCAGGCAATTAAAAGCACCCATTTTACCAGCTCTGCCAGAGGCGCAGCTCCTAATATTCCTGTCAGCGCAGCTGCGGCTGCCCCTGCCTCAGCCTTTTTTCCCTCATCGCCTATTAAATAAATCAGATTCATACCTCCTCTGAGAAGCAGCAGTTTTTCCAGTGTCTCTCCCAAATTGTCCCGATCAGAGCTGCTGCTCCCTAATATATACTCCAAATCATAATAACCTTCCTTGTCTTTTGCTGCGGCACTGTCTGTATAAGAAGGCATAACCTGAATCATATATTCACTTATCGCAACAATTTCATACAAACTGTCCATAATATTATCTGGTTTCCACTCAGATGAACCTTCTTCCTGATCCATCTTTCCGGACAAAAGCTGGTCTTCCTCCAGCTGGCGCTCCGACAATTTTTCCCCGCTGCCAATGACCAGCGCTGTAACCCCCTGGCTCAGAACCGCCTTGACTTCATCCAAAAAACTGGTTTCCAGTGGCTCTTCAGCAGTTTCCAGCGTATTTGGCCATATATTTTCTCCCCTCTCTTTCAGCTGTGTCAGGCAGTCATCCAGCTGGTAATACGAGTTCTCCCCATCATTGCTGCCGCCGTCTTTCACAATCTCTGATATATCATTTTCCTTTAAAAAATCAGTTAGCCCTGATATTTTTCCTTTCACCGCATCGACTATGACCTTTCGCTGACCGCTGCTCTGTGTATATGCCGCAATCGTCTGAGTCTGTTGTTTCGCCGCCTCACGGAGTTGATCTGACAGCTGCGGCAGCAGTTCTTCAATCTCAGCCGCAATTGGATCGAACTGACTCTTCAGCACAGCAGTTTCCTCCTGAATATAACGAAATTGTTCTTCCGAAATTTCTGTCAGACGCAGCAGTGTCTCCCGGTTCTGTTCCGCCTGAAACACAGCGGCATCCAGCTGATCTTCAATTCCTTTCAGCTTCCATTTTGCCCCTTCCACATCAATCTGAGAAGCAAGCTGAGACAGGCCTGCCGCCGATGCAGTCTGTACCTCCAGTTCTGTGACTTTTGCCTGCTGCGCCTCTCTGTCTTCCAGCAGTTCCTGAATCGATAGAATCTCTTGCACTGTCCGTTCAGACACATAGCTGATATCTTCTGTATTTTCTTTCAGTTGTACATATTGATTTTCCAGTTCAAAAACCTGGTCAGTCAGCGGCATCAGTTGTTTTGTAATTTTCATAATCTCCCCGCATTGGCTGCTGATATTCAGCTTATCCTTTACCTGATCAATGAGCGTCTCAGCCAGTCCATATTTCATGTACGCCAAAATTTCTGCCTGAAATGGATATCCCTTGTTATTTGATGCATAAATACTGTCTGCGAGCCGAACAGCCTCTGTCTTAAAACGAAAAAAATTAGCGCCTCCAACCATCAGATCCTGCTCCGGATTTTCGTAATATGAGAGGTAATACTCTGCCCTTTCTGCCAGCTGGCCATTATCCTCCAGAAAAAACAAATGATAACGTTCCATCAGTTCACTGTGATATTCTGAAAAGAGAGAGAATAAAGCCGCGTCAGCTGCTGTTTTCATATAATAACGAAGTGCTGAGACCCGGGCTGATTCCAGAGATGTACAAAGCAATGCCAGAATCATAATCAGTGCCGCACTGACAAAGACTGTTATATGAGCGGGCAAACGCCCGGCAAAACAGTTTCCATTTGTTTTCCGCGTGCTGCATATGTACACTGTCTGCTCTATTCTCAATAAATTGTCCCCGCTTTATTTCTGATGCTTTCAAATATATTATTAACCAACTGCGTCAGCTGATCCTGAAAAATAATCACCAGCGCAATCAACACCACAAGAATAAGGATCACTTCTACTACACCGACAGCCTCAGCTTCACCAAATATCCATTCATTGATCTTTGCTTTTATATTTGCTCTTTTCTTTTCCATCATAATGACCTCCATTTTTACGTATTTTTGCTGTTCTCTGCGCATTAACCCGAAGAAAAGGACAATACCGCAGGAATCATAATCAAAACCAATACCAAAATAAACATCAAAAACATGGGAATCATCATCTTGGTGCCCATTTGCTCCCCTTTACGCCTGGCTTGATGAATTCTGGCCGAAAAAGCTTCTTCTGTTTCTAATTTCAAGCGTCGGGACAGATCCTTCCCTCCTTTTTTCAGATTCTGCTCCAGTAAAATCGTTAGCCTGCGGTACTGCTGCAGCCCGCATCGTTTTCCAAAATCCCGATACGCCATTACCTCCGGCTGTCCGCTTTGAATTCCCCGGTATGTATAAAGCATTTCTTCATATATGTATCTGGGGTCTCCGCCTGCTTCCAGCTGTTCTGAATAGTTTCTTACAATCCGTTCCCATGCGCCCCTGACTGTCAACCCGGCTCCGATTAAAACAGTCAGTTTAGACACAATTTCCGGGTAATCTGTCAGCAGCTGCCTGTCCCGTTCCTGTCCTTTTTCTTTCAACCGCTGTTCCGTAAGACTGAAATATAAAATTCCCGCGAAAGCCCCCAGCACACCCAGCAAAATGCTGTTTTTCATATTTGTCACCTGATAAAAAGACACCGGCGCTTCATCCCACATTTCAGGGAGCAATATTTCCTTTTCATAAGGAAATTCTTCTGACTTTTCTTCCAGCACTGCTGAAAGATTTCTTTGTTTTTCTGCGCTCTCTGATAATTGTTTTGGCATAATCCTGCATGGTATCACATACTCTGCAGACTGCTCACGATAGGACAGGGTCATTACCACATTGGTTATAATGCCTTCTGGCGGAATGTCATCGGCCAAAATTTCACCATTATACCCGATATACTCCCACTCCTCCGGTCTCCAGCTGATCTGAATGCCTGGAACCGGCGATTCCTGCAGAAAAGTCAGCGCTCCGGTTACCTGATCTAAAGAACTATTATTTCCGGGAAGGCATGTCAGCGCCTGCTGATATACAGTTTCAAATCCCGCTGCGATCTCCGCCTGTGTATATTCTCTGGCTTTTACAGCGCCTTCTACTACAACCCGTCCTTCCCATGCACCTTCTGCCTCCAGCTGATATTCCTCAGCCATATTCCCCGGTTCAGGCCTTGTCAGACTGGTTAACTGTTTTTCTGCCTGTCTAAGTTCCCGCCACCCGGAAAGCACAGCAATTGTGAAACCTGCTGCCAAAAGTATCCATACTCTGGCAAACCGTTTCAGCTGAAAGGCTCGGTATTCTGTCTCTACCTCCTTTTTTACCAGAAGTTTTCCCAGCTGCCTCCGTACTTTTTCCCGCGGCCTGCCTCCGGTGTGATCCATGAGACGCTCATACCATACCGCCATCAGATAGCCTGCCGGAAGAATCAGCTTCCATTCCCATGTTCCCCCGGAAGCTTCTCGGCATATTTCTCTCCCCTTCCAGTATCCCGCTGCATAAAGCACTGTCAGCACTGCCAGCCCTGCGCCCGCAATTATGATCAAAGTCATTTTTCCCCCCTCATATCTGTCACAGCTCCACATCCATCAACTTTATAGTGTATCCACAGATCGCCAGATAACAGACCATTCCTGCTGCCATTATCATCTGCCCGAACAGCGTCTGATACATTACCTCAAAAAATTGCGGTGATGTGAAATTTATATAGGCCAGTATGGCCAACGGCACAATGTTCATAATGTTTCCTTCTATTCTCACGCCAGTCATCAATGTTACAATCTCCTCTTTCACCTCCACTCTGGAACCAATCACTTCCGCTGCTTCCGCTGTCATTCGGACCAGATCAGCCCCTGACCGTTTGCCGATCCGAAATATTTCCGCAAAATTTCTTACTTCGTCCAGTCCTGAGCGGACAGCAAAACTCTCCATCACTTTTTCTGCCGGCATATTCATGTCAATCTGATGCGCCATCCTGTTAAATTCTCTGGTTATCATCTGCTCTGCTCCATACCTTTGCTCCATATCTTTCTCCGTCTGCCGGAGGGCATTTTCCACAGAATAGCCAGCACCTAATGAAACACTCAGCGAATCCATTGCCTCTTTCCATTGTGTCAGAAACTTCTCTTTACGCTTCCTTTCTATTCTGCTGCGCATCACGGCAGGATACAGCGCGCCTATCGGTCCCAATATCAAAAATACATCCATCCTTCTAAAAAACAGAAAAGTCAGTACAGCTCCTCCGCCGATTCCCGCTGCGCTGTAAATAAACATTTCCTTAGCCCTCATCTGATATGCCGGGTATATAACCGGTTCCCGCATTCTCCAGTTTTTCTCTGTTGCGAAGAAATTTTCCTGTAGGCAGCAATTTTCCCCCGACTGTACCTTCTTTGCTTTCTTCTTCCTGAAAATCATACAGAGACTCCAGCATAATTTCTCCATCCTGTATACCTGTCACCTCCACAATTTTTACCACTTTTCTGCTTCCATCCCGAAACCGGGCCAGATGAACCATAACATCAATCGCGGACGCAATTTGTCCCCTGACAGCTGCAAGAGGAATATCGGCTGCCATCAGAACCATTGTTTCCAGCCTTTTCAGCATATCTGCCGGATTATTTCCATGTCCTGTCGACAATGAGCCGTCATGTCCCGTATTCATAGCCTGAAGCATGTCCAATGTTTCCACAGAGCGTACTTCTCCTACGATAATTCTATCCGGACGCATCCGCAGTGCCTCACGGATAAGATCCCGAATGGTTATTTCATTTCTCCCCTCCAGATTTTTATTCCTGGCCTCCAGCTGTACCAGATTAGAAATATGATTCAGGCGCAGTTCAGCTGAATCTTCAATCGTAACAATCCTCTCATCCGGCGGAATAAAATGGGAAAGCGCATTTAACATCGTTGTTTTGCCGCTTCCGGTACCGCCGCTGATAAAAATATTATATTTTGCCTGAACCAGTGCTCCAAGAAAATCTGCTGCCTCCCGGCTAATGCTGTTCCAGGAAATCAAATGCTCCATTGTGACAGCTTCCTTGGAAAACTTCCGTACTGTTACGATCGGTCCATTCAGTGCTATAGGCGCCAAGACAATATGGACTCTGGAACCGTCTTCCAGGCGGGCATTTACCATGGGAACCGTGTCATTCACCACCCGATTTACCCGCGCTACAATCTGCTGAATCACATCCTCCAGCCGTTCCCTGGAAATAAAAGATGCCTGACACCTCTGAATTTTTCCGTCTCTTTCCACGAATATGCAGTCCGGGCCATTCACCATAATTTCTGTAACGCTGCTGTCCTCCAGCAGTTCCTGCAACACATCCAGTCCTTTTATGCTGTGCAGCAAAAATTTTTTCAGATGCTCCTTTTCCCGAATGCCCAAAAAGCGCTGTCGTCCCATCTCCAGTACAAACTGTCCTGCCAGAAATTCCAGTTCTGCATCTGTCATCTCTCTGCTCTGATCCAGACGTTCCAAAAATTCTTTTTGCAGCCACACATAGTCTTCTTTGCTCAGCATCATCCGGCCCCCGTCATTTCCCTCACAAAAGCTTCCATCGGGCTCCACAAAAGACTTTCAATTCCTGCTGTCTCTGCTTCCAGCCGGATCTGCGGCAGCTGTATTTTTATAATTTTTTCCAACAGCTGCTGGTTTCCCGACTTATCCATATATTTTTCAAAAGAATCAATTTTTTCGGCAGATATCGGATCATCCAATTCCGGCATATAAATTTTCTCACAGACATCCAGAAGTTCCAGCGGGCTGTCTCCGCCCTCTCCAATATCCAGAATCACGCGCTCATATCCGCCTCTGCCAGCTGCCCACCGGATCAGTTCTGCCAGTTCTTCTGTCCTGATCTGCCGCAGATCCCACGGAAATGTAACCGGAGGAATATATTCCAGTCCATGAATCCGCCCAAACATGCCCGTCTGCCAGAAACCTTCTTCGGGATTCTGACGATACAGAAACATAATATCCGCCAGATCTTTTTCATTCTCCTTCTGCCGCAGTTCCTCCAGCATACAGAATTCATCCAGACTGATAAAAAGGCTGCGGCACTGTTCCGCATATACAGAAGCAAGCACAAAGGAAAATATCGTTTTTCCGCACCGTTTCACCGGTGAATAAATTCCTGTGATCTGTCCCTTTTTACCTGCTGGCATTTTTTTTGTCATTTTCCCGTTTTCTTTTGTGTAGCAGGTCATTACCTCTCTGAACACACCGTCCGCGGCCTGAAATTTATAGACGGACGTCCTGTCCGTATCAGTTTCCCGGCTGTTTTCATTTAATAGCACCAGCTGTCCTATTTTTTCCCAGTTCTGAATATCAGCTCCCGCCATTGACTGCCCTACCAGAAGAATATCCA
The DNA here is from genome assembly GCA_904397815.1 of Candidatus Paralachnospira sangeri. Taxonomy (GTDB): domain Bacteria; phylum Bacillota; class Clostridia; order Lachnospirales; family Lachnospiraceae; genus Paralachnospira_A; species Paralachnospira_A sangeri. The sequence continues at coordinate 16,033 of CAJFOT010000120.1, read as the reverse complement.
GATTATTTTTTTCGAGATGGGCCGCCACATCTTCCTCGCTGTTAAATGTAAACACCCGTATACGGCAGCCTTCTTTTGATGAAATATATTCAGCCAGCCTTCTCATATAGCCTGGTTCGCGATCCAGTATCCCCATGCTTTTATTCTCCATGGAATTCTCCCCTTTCCCGAATAATGATTGTGATATTGTTTTCTGTTTACCGGAGCTTTGTCAGAATAGCGACAATCAGATTTGCTTCCACATGTGTTTTTAAACAGACCTGCTTTCTGCCCGGCGGCAGGATATGATTCTGTATTATCCCATCTATTTCCAATTTCGTCAAGTTGTTTTTAATATGGCATAATTTTGCACTTTTATTTACTTTAACTATATATTTCAGATAATTTTTGTTTTATTTTGTTATATTCTTGGAATTTTGGTTTTAATTTTGGCACAGATCTGGCATTTTCAAACCTTTATCCAAAAATTAGAATTCTTTCCGTCAGATTTTCTATCATCATAAAGATTCCCTAATCTTGACAGAAAATATGATGTATTGTACGCTTAAGACAATAGCTCCGGCTTTTGCATAGAATCTTTTTTTTCTGACTATACTTAGTAATAAATAACAAATATGGGAGAGGTTACTATGATTTTTCAGTCAAAAACTCAAAAAAGAAAAGCCGGCGCTCCCGAGGAAATGAAACAGCTGATAGAAGACCTGCGCCTCACTCAGGGCGCTCTGGACAGAGCCCAGTCCAATTTTGAACAAGTCAATGACCCTGCGCTGGTAGACTGTTATATCTATGAGCTGAAAGCCGCTCAGATGCGTTATCAGTTTTTATTGAGAAGGGTGAAGCAATACGGAATTTAACCCACTCACATCCTCAAAAGAAAAAATCAGGAGAATACATGGAAATGAAGCAAAACCGCAACAATTTTATCACAGAAGTAGACCGTTATCTTTTCGGCAACGGTACCCATTATGAAATCTATGAAAAACTGGGAGCCCATCCGGCCAAAGTCAAGGGGAAAAAGGGATTCTATTTCGCCGTATGGGCGCCTCATGCCGCCGCAGTCAGCCTGGTGGGAGACTTTAACAGCTGGGATGTAGATGATTGTCCGATGAGACAGCTGGCAGATTCCGGCATCTACGAAGTTTTTACAGACCGGATCGGGGAACATGAACTGTACAAATATGCGATTACCACTCAGTCGGGAAAAATCCTATTCAAAGCTGATCCATATGCAAACGCCGCTGAACTGCGGCCTGGCACCGCATCCGTTACTGCCGACTTGTCCCGCATACGATGGACAGATCAAAAATGGATGAACGACAGGTCCAAAAAGAATCTGTCCCAGTCTCCCCTCTCCATTTATGAGGTTCATCTGGGATCCTGGCGGCGGCACAGTGATGAAGACCGTCAAGAAAGCAGCTGCTTTTATACTTACAGAGAAGCAGCAAAAGAACTTGCTGACTATGTACGGAAAATGGGCTATACCCACATTGAACTGATCGGAATTGCCGAACATCCTTATGACGGCTCCTGGGGGTACCAGGTCACCGGTTATTATGCGCCGACTTCACGCTATGGCTCTCCGGAAGATTTCGCCTGGTTTGTTAATTTTATGCACAATAAGGGAATCGGTGTAATTCTGGATTGGGTTCCGGCCCACTTTCCGCGGGACAGTCACGGACTGGCTGAATTTGACGGAAGCCCTTTATATGAATACGCAGACAGCCGAAAAGGAGAACATCCCGACTGGGGAACTAAAATTTTCGATTATTCCCGTCATGAGGTATCAAATTTCTTAATCGCTAACGCCTTATTCTGGACAGAAAAATTTCATGTGGACGGTCTGCGGGTAGACGCAGTAGCTTCCATGCTGTACCTGGACTATGGAAAACAGGACGGCCAGTGGGTGCCGAATATTTACGGCGGCAACGAAAATCTGGAGGCAATCGAATTTTTTAAACACCTGAACAGCATCATGCAGAAGCGAAATCCCGGCGTCGCTGTCATTGCAGAGGAATCCACCGCCTGGCCCAAAGTGACAGCTTCCCCGGAAGAAGGAGGCCTGGGCTTCACCTTCAAATGGAACATGGGATGGATGCATGATTTTCTGGAGTATATGAAGCTGGATCCTTATTTCAGAAAGTATAACCATAACAAAATGACTTTTTCAATGACCTATTTTACCAGTGAAAAATTCATTCTGGTTCTGTCCCATGATGAAGTGGTCCACTTGAAATGTTCCATGATTAACAAAATGCCCGGACTGTATGATGATAAATTTTCCAATCTGAAAGTCGCCTATACATATATGATCGGTCATCCGGGCAAAAAACTGCTTTTTATGGGACAGGATTTCGGACAGTGGAATGAATGGAACGAGGAAACCCAGCTGGACTGGTATCTGCTGAAAGAAGAGAAGCATCAGGACCTTCAGAAATTTGTCAGCGGCCTGCTGAAGCTGTATAAATCCAATCATGCCCTGTATGCCCATGACTATGACTGGGATGGTTTCGAATGGGTCAACTGCAATGATGGCGACCGGAGTATTTTCAGCTTTATACGAAAAAGTGAACGGGGAGGCAATTTTCTGTTTGTCTGCAATTTTACGCCCGTTGCCCGGGAAGATTACCGGGTGGGCGTCTCCTGCCGCAGAAAACATACTCTGCTTCTGGATGAAACCAGCGGACTGGCAGAAAGACTCAGCGCCGCCCCCGCATATAAACCAGAAGCTGTTCCATGCGATGGCAGGCCATATTCCATTGCCTTTCCATTAAAAGCCTATGGCATTGCTGTATTTCGTTTTTAAGAAGGGGATTCTGATTTTATGAGTGTCAATTATCATGCTTACCAGTGCAGAGGATATTTGCTGCAGGACTATGAAGCGATCTGTGAACAGTGGAGAGGATACTTTCAGAACTACCAGCCTGAGCGGGCTGTCTCCATTTTGAAGCTGGATGCAGATGAATACTATCTCTATCTGCAATACTTTCAAAAGCCTTACCGTCTGCGGTTAAAGGACGGTGTGCTGGAGAAAAAAGAAAATCAGGAATGGTCAGATCTGATATATTTCAATGAGGCCATGGCCTGCTACCATCTGCTGTATTATGTCAAAGATATGCCGCTCATCACCGGAAAGTGGGTGCCCAACACCTCTTTGGGCGGCGCCGCATCCCGCAGCGAGATGCCTTATGACCCGCTGTTCACACCTTTTGCCCGGCGCTTTACCGGCAGATGCGCCGCTTTGGACCAGATCTGTCGGCAGCTGAGCGGCATCAAACGCTCCAAAGGGGATCTGTGCTATGAGTTTGAAGCCTTTCCTCAGGTTCATCTGCAGCTGATATTTTATGACGCAGATGAGGATTTCCCTGCCCAGGCCAATGTTCTGGTAGACGATCATGTAACAGACTTCATTCATTTTGAGACCACAGGATGTCTGATCTCCGATCTGTTTGAACAGATCGAAAAAACTGACACACAAGATCAGTCCTGACGCCGTTCCTTCTCCCGGAAAAATTTGAGAAGATTTTCCAGGGCTCTGGCCAGCACCTGTGTTTCTTCCTCCGTCAAATCAGACAGAACAGCATCTATCATCTCCCTGTGGAACCGCTGATGATGATCATATGCTTTTTTGCCTTTCTCTGTCAGGGCAATGAATACAACCCGTCTGTCTTTTTCACTGCGGGTTCTGGTGACATACCCTTTTTTTACCAGACTGTTCATGGCAATCGTAAGGGTGCCCACTGTTACATCCATTGCTCTGGCAATTGAGGACATATTGCGGGGCTCCTGCACCCCGATCGCCTCAATGACATGCATGTCATTATTGGTTATATCTTTAAATTCCTCTGTAATGATCGCCTTTCCCTCGATGTCCATAATCTCACGGAACAGACCGACCAACACTCCATTCAGCGCTTTATAATGATCCACAGTTCACCAACCTTCCCGGCCCAGATCCTTACCCTGCCAGCAGTATGCTAACCGCCACACCCGCCAGTGTGGCGAGCAGAGCGCCCGCCAGCGTATACCTGGACTTTTTGATATGTACAGACATAAAATAAACTGACATTGTATAAAAAATGGTCTCCGTACAGCTCATCATAATTGATGTCATCCACCCAATTCTGGAATCAGGACCATACTCCCTGAACAGATCCAGAACCAAGCCGGTTGCCGCTGAAGAAGAAAACATTTTCACAAAAATTACCGGTACAACCGGAGCAGGCAGGCCAAACCATTCTGTTACCCCTCCTGCCAGCGCCGCCGCGTCATCCAGAAATCCGGATGCACGCAGAATACTGACACCCGCCATCAGGCCGCATAAAGTAGGCAAAAGTTCTGCCGTCGTCATCAACCCTTTTTTCGCTCCCTGAATAAACATGTCGTAAACCGACAGCTTTGATAAGAGTCCATATCCAATGATATAAAATATCAGCAGCGGCATGATAAAGTCTGACAAAAAAATCAGGAAATCCATCATACCGGTTTCCTCCCGGCTGCAATCCTGGCGAATGCCACGCCGCAGATTGTCGTTACAGCAGTAGCCAGAAAAGCAGGAACAATAACAGCTGCCGGATTTGCGGAACCGTACTGACTGCGGTACGCAATCATATTCACCGGAATCAGCTGCAGCGAAGAAATATTGACAATCAGAAAGGTGCACATCGCGTTGGAAGCTGTCCCCGGTGTCGGATTCAGAGTGTCCAGACTTTTCATCGCTTTCAGCCCTGCAGGCGTGGCCGCCCATCCCAGACCCAGAATATTCGCGATCATATTGGCAGAAATATCTTCCTGCGCAGGATGGTCTTCCGGCACCTCCGGAAACAGAAAACGTATCACCGGTTTTAACAGTGCGGCAGCTTTATGCAGCAGTCCGGACTGACCGGCAATTTCCATCAGTCCCGTCCACAGGGCCATTACCCCTGCCATGGTCAGACAGAGATTTACCGCATCGCCCACACCAGCCAGCGCTCCCTCCGTAATCTCAGCCATCCTGCCGTTCACCGCTCCATAGAAGATGCCGATCAGAATCATCCCGGCCCAAAGATAGTTTAACATAAAGATCCGCTCCACAAAAGCCTTTCTTTATATTTATGCCGGCTGCTGTGGTCCCATTCCTTACATCTTCCGGAAGCGCTGATATCTGCCTTCTGTCAGATCCTGGACAGACATATTTTCATATCGGTCCAGAAATTCCTCTATATACATGCCCAGACGGCGGCACAGCCATCCCAGATTTTCCTGACTGGCTTTCTGCTGTTCAGAAATCACCCGCTCGATCACGCCCATCTTTTTCAGATCACCTGCATTCAGTTTCATCACCTTTGCCGCTTCCGGCGCTTTTTTGCTGTCTTTCCACAGAATTGAGGCAAAGCCTTCCGGTGATAAGATAGAGTATACCGCATTTTCCAGCATCCATACCTGATCCGACACAGCCAGCGCCAGGGCGCCGCCGCTTCCTCCCTCCCCGATCACCACAGACAGAATCGGCGTCTGAAGAGAGGACATCTCATAAAGATTCCGGGCAATTGCCTCTCCCTGTCCCCGCTCTTCCGCTTCCATCCCACAGAAGGCCCCCGGCGTATCCACAAAGCAGATTACAGGGCGATGGAATTTTTCCGCCTGCTTCATCAGGCGCAGAGCCTTGCGGTAGCCTTCCGGTGAAGGCATCCCAAAATTGCGGTAAATATTATCCTTTGTATTCTTTCCTTTTTCCTGGGCAATTACCGTCACCGGTCTGCCCCGGAACAGAGCAATGCCGCCCACCACCGCCGGGTCGTCTCCGCAGCACCGATCCCCGTGAAATTCCTGGAAATCCGTAAACAGTCCCTGGATATAATCCGTACCGACAGGCCGCCCGGCAGACCGGGAAATCTGTACCCTTTCCCATGGCGACAAACGGACAGAGGAGGGCTTCCCCTGCGGTTCCTCACAAGACTCGGAAATTTTTCCATTCTGCGTTCTTCTGCTCTCCCATTTTCCCGGTGTATGAAGACGCAGCAGCTCTCCCAGCGTATCCCGCATATGCTCTCGTTTCACAATACCGTCCAGGAATCCATGTTTCAGGAGAAATTCTGACCGCTGAAAACCCTCCGGCAACTTTTGCCGTATGGTCTGTTCGATCACCCTGGGTCCGGCAAAACCGATCAGTGCGCCGGGCTCTGCCAGGATAATGTCTCCCAGCATGGCAAAGCTGGCTGTCACCCCGCCGGTGGTCGGGTCTGTCAGAACAGTTATATAAAGCAGCCCGGCATCGCTGTGCCGCTTCAGAGCTGCCGCAGTTTTTGCCATCTGCATCAGAGAAATAATCCCTTCCTGCATTCTGGCGCCGCCTGAACAGGCGAAAAGAATCACCGGAAGCTTCTGCTCTGTGGCTCTCTCTACCGCCCGGGTGATTTTCTCTCCCACCGTATGGCCCATACTGGCCATAAAAAAGCGGGCGTCACAGACACCCAGCACAACAGGATAGCCATGGATTTTTCCTTTTCCTGTGATGACAGCCTCTGACAGGCCGGTTTTCTCCCGCTGGGCATTCAGTTTTTTCCTGTATCCGGGAAAGTCCAGAGGATTCCCATCCTCCATCTGGCTGTCCCATTCCTCAAAGGTATTTTCATCCGTCACAGACCGGATCCGCCGCCAGGCATGCATACGGAAATAACCGCCGCATTTCGGACAGATGTCTCCTGCTGCCCGCACATCTTCCGTATAGATCGGCGCCTTGCAGTGATTGCATTTTTTCCACAGGCCCTCAGGCACCTCCGGCAGCGGATTGCTCTCAGAGCCGGCCGGCTCCTGTATATTCTTCTTAAACAAATCCTTCAGCATATATACATCTGTCCTTTCCCCTGCCCTTTACGGCATATTGGCAGTTTACAGGCGGCCTGCCTGCCCGGCGCCCGCCGCAAAATGTGATTCAATAAAACTGGTGTCAATATTTCCTTCCTCATAGTCCCGGCTGCACAGAATCTCGTACTGAAAATCCAGGTTGGTGTGGATGCCTTCGATCACCAGCTCGCCCAGGGCGCTGCGCATTTTCCGCACTGCCGCCTCCCGGTCAGAGGCGCAGACGATCAGCTTCAGAATCATCGAGTCATAGTAAGGCGGCACCTGATAACCATTGTATACGGCACTGTCAATCCGCACCCCGTTCCCTCCGGGAAAATGCAGATTGGTAATCACTCCGGGACAGGGCATAAAATTCCGTTCCGGGTCCTCCGCGTTAATCCGGCATTCAATAGCATGGCCGTGGATTCTGATATCTTCCTGCCGTACAGACAGAGGAAGGCCGGAAGCAATCCGTAACTGTTCCTTAATCAAGTCAATGCCTGTCACTGCCTCTGTAATGCCATGCTCCACCTGGATCCGGGTATTCATCTCAATAAAATAGAAATTCCCCTCCCGGTCCAGCAGAAACTCTATGGTGCCCGCGTTTTCATAGCCGGCTGCCTTTGCCGCCCTGACTGCCGTTTCACCCATCCGCTGCCGCAGTTCCTCGGAAATCGCACAGCATGGCGCTTCCTCGATCAGTTTCTGATGCCGGCGCTGAATGGAACAATCACGCTCGCCCAGATGAACCACATTTCCATGCTCATCGGCCAGGATCTGGAATTCCACATGCCTGGGATTCTCAATATATTTTTCCACATACATACTGCTGTCGCCAAAAGCAGATTCTGTCTCCCTTTGAGCCATATGAAACTGGCTTTCAAAATCTTCCGGAACACGGACGATTCGCATTCCTTTTCCGCCTCCGCCCAGAGCAGCCTTTACAATCACCGGATAGCCAATTCTGTCAGCCTCTTCTTTTCCGGCTTGCCATTCTGTTGCCGGTTCCCGGCTTCCGGGCACCACAGGGATTCCTGCCTCTGTCATCGTCTTTCTCGCCTCTGCCTTATTCCCCATCCGACTGATGACTTCAGGATCAGGACCGACAAATTTAATATGGCACTGGCCGCACATTCTGGCAAACCGGCTGTTCTCGGATAAAAAGCCAAAACCGGGATGCACTGCGTCTGCCTGCATCACCACTGCAGCACTCAAAATCTGTTCCATATTCAGATAACTGTCTTTGGAAGGTCCAGGGCCAATACAGATAGCTTCATCCGCCAGCAGTGTATGAAGGGATTCTTCATCTGCCTTGGAATAAACAGCAACTGTTTTGATGCCCATTTCCCGACAGGCACGTATGATTCTGACCGCAATTTCACCGCGGTTTGCAATCAATAATTTCTGTATCATATTTCTACCCTATCATAAAGGTCAGCTCCGCCTCTGCCGCTGTCTTCCCTTCTACGGTAGCGACAGCTTTTCCGATGCCTACCGGCCCTTTTCTCCGTATGATCTCACATTCCAGTTTCAGCTGATCGCCGGGAACCACTTTCTGCCGGAAACGAGCGTGACTAATCCCTCCAAAATACGCTGTCTTCCCTTTATTTTCCTCCTGGCACAGAACTGCCACTGCTCCTACCTGCGCCAGCGCTTCCAGAATCAGCACACCAGGCATCACCGGTTCTCCCGGAAAATGTCCGGCAAAAAAATCCTCATGAAAGGTTACACATTTGCGCCCCACTGCCCGAACACCCGGCTCCAGCTCTTCGATACAGTCCACCAGCAGAAAGGGATGTCTGTGAGGAATAATCTGTTCGATTTCCTTTACTCCAAGTTTCATGCCTTTTTCTCATCTCCTAATATCCGGAACAGGGGCTGACCATATTCCACCACCTGCTCATTCTGAATCAGTACAGCTTCTACAATGCCGTCATATTCGCACTCAATCTCATTCATCAGTTTCATAGCTTCCACGATACCCAGTACCTGCCCTTTGGTCACCCGGTCTCCGGCCTTTACATAAGGTTCCTTTCCCTCCTCCGGTGCAGCATAAAAGGTACCCACAAGAGGAGAAGTTACGACATACTCCTTCCCTGATTCCGAAACCGCTGCTCTGGTATTCTCATACTGTGGCTGCGGACTCTGAACGGTCATCTGAGGAGACACAGCCGGCTCCTCTGCTGCAGTCTGCCCTAAATCAGCCAGACTTGCCGGCTGATGCGTCTCAGAAAAAACCGCCGGTCCTTCTTTTCCGGCCTGTCTGTCCGCCGTCCTGCCGCTTTCTGTCCGATACCGGTCTGTCTTGACAGAAATGCGGTATCCATGGTCATCAATTTCAACTTCACTCAGGGTATCCGCCTGCGCCACATGATCGATAATGGTTAAAATCTCCTGAAGTTCCATGTTTTCCTCCTCTGCCCTACTCCTGAAATCCGGCCACGGCTACTGTCGCATTATGCCCGCCAAATCCCAGAGAATTACTGAGCACCCGCTCTACCTTTGCAGCAACCCCGCTGCCCGGCACATAATCCAGATCACATTCCTCTCCCGGCGTCACCAGGCCCACCGTCGGATGAATCCATCCTTCCTCTATGGATTTCACGCAGGCAATCAGCTCGACTGCCCCGGCCGCCCCCAGCAGATGGCCAATCATAGATTTAGTAGAACTGATTTTTACATTTCCAGCCTGCTGGCCGAAGGCCTGCTTCACTGCCCGGGTCTCAAATAAGTCATTGTGGTGAGTGCCTGTGCCGTGGGCATTGATGTAATCCACATCCTCCGGCCGCCAGCCAGCCTCTTCCATGGCATATTTCATTGCCATTGCCGCGCCCATTCCATCTTCCGCAGGAGATGTAATATGATAAGCATCGCAGGTAGCGCCGTATCCCTTTACCTCGCCATAGATTCTTGCTCCACGCTTTGCCGCGTGCTCCAGAGATTCCAATATCAGTACTCCGGCCCCTTCTCCCATAACGAAGCCGGAACGGTCTTTGTCAAAGGGAAGACAGGCTCGCATCGGGTCATCTGCCTGGCTGAGAGCTGTCAGCGCTGTAAATCCGGCGATACCCAGCGGACATATCGCTGCTTCTGTTCCCCCTGCCAGCATAACATCGGCTTCCCCATGCTGAATCGACCGATAGGCTTCTCCAACAGAATGGGTTCCTGTGGCACATGCTGTCGTGACATCAATGCACTTCCCCTTACATCCATATTGGATTGCCACATTTCCCGCTGCCATATTGGCGATCATCATCGGCACCAGAAGAGGACCCACACGTCCCGGCCCCCGATCCAGCAGCTTCTTATATTCCCGCTCCATCGCCTGAAGGCTTCCTGTACCGGAGCCGATGCAGACACCCACACGGTAGGGATCTTCCTTTTCCATATGAATGTCGGAATCCTTCAGCGCTTCCGCAGCTGCTGCCACAGCATACTGGCAAAATAATTCCATCCGCTTTGCTGATCTGCTATCCATGAAATCCTTAGCGTCAAAATCATGCACTTCTGCCGCCAGCTTTACTTTATAATCTGCGGTATCAAACCGGGTAATCGGGCCTATGCCCACTTTCCCGGCTCTGACGTTGCTCCAAAAATCTGCTACATTATTTCCGATCGGTGAGATGACTCCCATTCCGGTAATTACCACACGTTTCATGTTCTGTTCCTTTCTTATTTCCGGGTGACTCTTACATCACCATGCCGCCGTCTACCTGCAGCACCTGTCCGGTAATATAAGCGCCGTATTCTGATGCCAAAAATACAATCGCGGCTGCCACATCCTCTGGCTGCCCAAACCGTCCCAGTGGAATCTGGGACGCCAGCTTACTCTTCTGCTCCTCCGGCAGTACTGCCGTCATCTCGGTTTCGATAAATCCCGGTGCTACCGTGTTTACCGTAATCCCCCGGCTGCCCAGTTCCTTCGCCGCAGATTTTGTCAGCCCGATGATACCCGCCTTGGAAGCGGCATAATTCGCTTGTCCGCCATTTCCTGTAATGCCTACCACAGAAGAAATATTGATGATTCTTCCGTATTTCTGTTTCACCATCTGTCTGGCAGCATGGCGGATGCCATGAAAGGTCCCTTTCAGGTTCACATCCATTACCAGGTCATAGTCCGCCTCAGTCATCCGCATCAGCAGCCCGTCTCTGGTTACTCCTGCATTGTTCACCAGGATATCCAGACGTCCGAATTCTTTTATCACATCAGAGAAAAAGGCGCCGCAGTCATCAAAACTGCTGACATCACACTGCCATGCCTTTGCCCTTCCTCCGTTATTTACAATTTCATTCACCACAGCCTGCGCCTGGTCGGCAGAATGGTTATAATTCACTGCCACCACGGCTCCCGCTCTGGCCAGAGACAGGGCGGCAGCCTTTCCGATACCCCGGCCAGCTCCGGTTACAATCGCTATTTTTCCCTCTAATATTCCGGTCAGCATATCACACCTCCTGTCTCTATTTTTTTCAGATCCTCCCATGTCTCAATATTGACAGACTCTGTCTGGCGGCTGATCTTTTTGACAAATCCGCTGAGGGTCTTTCCCGGTCCGATTTCCACAAACAACTCCACACCATCCCGGATCATGGCCTCCACACACTGCTGCCATCTGACAGAAGAATACACCTGACGAATCAGCAATTCCTTGATCTGTCCCGCATCCCGCACCAGCTCGCCGGTCACATTAGAGGCATAAGGTATCTCCAGTTCTGACAGAGAAATATGCTCCAGCACCTCTCCCAGCTTTTCACCGGCTCCCCGAAGCATGACGGAGTGAAAGGGCCCGCTGACATTCAGCGGAAGCACCCGTCTGGCCCCGGCTTCTTTTAAGAGGGGACCTGCCTGTTCCACGCTTTCTTTTCTGCCTGAGATCACGATCTGCCCCGGGCAGTTATAATTGGCAATCTGTACCTGTTCCAGCCCTGCCAGCACCTCTTCTGTTTTTTCTGCCGACAGTCCCAGCACTGCCGCCATCGCTCCCCGGCCTCCAGGCACTGCCTGTTCCATCAGGATACCTCTCTGGCGTACCGCCCAGACTGCGTCCTGTGCCTCCATAGCGCCGGCACACACCAGAGCGCTGTATTCCCCCAGACTCAGCCCTGCAGCCACATCTGCTTTTAACCCCAGTGCCTTAACTTCTTCCATCATTGCGATGCTGGTCACTGTCATTGCCGCCTGGGTATGTTCTGTATGATCCAGAAAATCATTTGGCTCAAAACACAACGCCTTCAGATCAAGGCCAAGGCGTTCCGATGCCCTGTCATAAATCTCTCTGGCCGTCTGAGAATTTTCATAAAAATCCTTTCCCATACCTGCCTTCTGGGCACCCTGTCCTGGGAAAATAAAAGCAGTTTTACGCATACTATATCCTCCGATCCAACAGCTTCTCAGTTTCTTCCATCATTTCGCTGATAATCTCTCTGCAGGACTGTCTCTTTTTAATCAGGCCCGCGATCTGTCCTGCCATCACGCTTCCCTCTGTCACATCTCCTTCTGTCACAGCACGCCGCAGACCGCCTACAGTCAGCTGTTCCAGCTGCTCGAAAGAAGCTCCTTCTTCTTCCAGGCGCAGATATTCTCTGCTCATCCGGTTCTTCAATACCCGGATGGGATGTCCTGTACTCCGGCCGGTCACCTGTGTATCAATATCTTTAGCCGCGATAACTTTATTCTTGTAATTTTCATGTACCACAGCCTCATCAGCCACGATAAAACGAGTTCCCATCTGAACCCCTTCGGCGCCCAGCATAAAAGCAGCCGCCATCCCCCGGCCGTCCCCGATGCCTCCCGCTGCCACCACCGGAATGGACACTGCGTCCCTCACCTGGGGTACCAGCGTCATGGTCGTCAGCTCGCCGATATGTCCGCCGGACTCACAGCCCTCTGCCACTACTGCGTCAGCACCTGCCCGTTCCATCAGTTTCGCCAGGGCAGAAGAAGCCACCACAGGCATCACTTTGATGCCAGCCTCTTTCCAAAGCGCCATATATTTCCCGGGATTGCCTGCGCCGGTCGTAACTACAGCCACCCGTTCCTCGGCCACAACCTGCGCCACCTCATCAGCATAGGGGCTGAGAAGCATAATATTAACGCCAAACGGCTTATCCGTCAGTTCCCTGGCCTTGCAGATCTGCTCACGCACCCATTCCGCAGGGGCATTTGCCGCTCCAATCAAACCCAGGCCGCCGGCATCTGAAACTGCCGCGGCCAGGTGATGTTCCGCTACCCAGGCCATTCCGCCCTGGATAATCGGACATGATATTCCTAGTAATCTGGTGATTCTGGTTTCCATTTTATTCAATACCCTGTTCTTTCAGATAATCCATAACATCCTTTACTGTGGACATTGCTTCCAGGTTCTCTGTAGGGATTTCAATGCTGAATTCATCCTCCAGCGCCATTATCAGTTCTACCACTGCCAGAGAATCCGCTCCCAAGTCATCCTTAAAAGAGCTGTCTTCAGTAATCTGGCTCTCATCAATATCCAGCTGCTCCGCAATAATCGGTCTCATTCTCTCTAACATGTTCTCAATCTCCTTTTATCTTTTCATTTTATTTATGCAAAGAGTTCTTTTTTACTCTTGTGCCTTCAAATGCTTTATTGTCCTCAGATATTTCACCGCTCTCAGATATTCCATTCCACCATGGCCGCGCCCCAGGTCAGTCCGGCGCCAAAACCTGCCAGAATCAGCTTCTCGCCATTTTTCAGCGCGCCTGTCTGATGAAGTTCATGAAGCAGAATCGGAATGCTGGCAGAAGAGGTATTTCCATACCGATCCAGATTGACCGGAAATTTCTCCATCGGCTCCTTCATCTTCCTGGCCACGGAAGCGATAATACGTTCATTGGCCTGATGAAGAATATAATGGCCGATCTGATCCGGTTCCAGGCCTTCCTTTTCCAGCACTGCTTCAATCACCGCCGGAACCTGCCGCGCCGCAAACCGGAACACCTCCTGACCATCCATATGGAGATAGTCGATTTTCCTCCGGCTCTCCTCATCGTGGCAGAGGATACTGCTGCTGCTGCAGCGAAGCACCTCTCCGCCCTTTCCGTCGGCGCCCATCACCATACTGCCGATGCCCCGGCCGCCTTTTTCGATTATGACCGCACCCGCACCGTCTCCGAAGAGGACACAGGTACTCCGCTCTTTCCAGTCAACTACCTTGGAAATGGTTTCCGCACCAATCACCATTCCCCGCTCATACATCCCGCTTTCAATATACCCTTTTGCCACGCTCAGACTGTAAAGAAATCCGGAACAGGCCGCGTTCAGGTCAAAACAAAAAGCATGGGAAGCGCCGATCCCTTCCTGAACCAGACATGCCATATTAGGAAACAGATGATCCGGCGTCCCGGTCGCTACAATAATAAACTGAATATCCTCAGCCCTGCATCCGCTTCGGCTGAGCACATCCGCCGCCGCTTTCACAGCCATATGGCTGGTAGATTCACCCACCGCCACATGCCGGCTCCCGATTCCGGTTCTGCTTCGAATCCACTCATCACTGGTATCCATCACACGAGCCAGATCATCATTGGTCACTTTCCGCTCCGGCACATAAGCGCCGGTTGCCGTAATTCTCGCTGCTATCATCTTTTATAACTCTTTCCAAATTTGTTTTTTATTTCAAATATTTTGATATTCAAACTATATTCCATGACGAGCAATTTGTCAATCCCTAATTTCACATTGGATGATCCCATCCATAGTTTCGTCATTTCTTGACTTTCCGGCTTTCCCATAGTAGTATGAAATTATCAAAATTCATAAGAAAAAGAGGGGAAATACAATGCAGATAGAATTAACTCCTGCACAAAAACTGAATATTTCCGGGCGAATGATCCAAAGCTCTGAAATCTTGCAGATGAGTCTTCCGGAGCTGGGGCAATACCTGGAACAGCTGGCTCTGGAAAACCCTCTGATGGAGCTGGAGTCTCCGCCTGTGGAATATGAGCACACAGTTCAGCTGAGCTACGCACAGGATGACCAGAATCCCATTTATGACCGGCAGGACCGAAAGGACGCCCTGGATCCCTGGAACCGGGGGACTGATATGACAGAAACGCTGGAGGACTCCCTGTTTTTTCAGTTAAATGATCTCTCTCTGACAGTCCGGCAGCGCCATATCATGGAATATATGATCCTCAATCTGGAAACCAGCGGCTATCTGGAAATGTCTCTGGATGAGATCGCCGATGAGACAGAATCCGATCCGGATGAGCTCCTGACGCTCCTCTCTCTGCTCCAGACACTGGAACCCGATGGAATCGGAGCGCGGTCTCTGCCGGAATGTCTCTGTATCCAGCTAAAAAAACAATACCCGGAAGATCGTGTCGCGTACGCCATTGCCAGCCAGCACCTGGAGCTGGTCGCCAAAAACCAGATGACCATCCTGGCCCACAGGCTCCAGGTATCACTGGAGGAGGTGCTGCGGGCCTGCAGGGTAATCCGCAGCCTGAACCCGAAACCCGGCTCCTGTTATGGAGATCGCAAATATGTCAGCTATATCCGGCCGGAACTGGCTGTCGTAAAATTCTCTGACCACTATGACATTGTGCTGAATGACTCCCTGCTGCCGCCCATCCGGTACAATGAGGAATATATGCGGATGCTCACAGATTCCTCCGGCCAGGTATCGGATTATCTTTCTGAGAAGAAAAGACAGCTGGACTGGATCAGCCAGTGTGTCGCACGCCGCAACGAGACTCTCCTGTCTCTGGGAAAGCTGATCGTTCAGAAGCAGCAGAGCTTCTTTCTCCACGGAGCGGGACATTTGAAATCCTTCAGCCAGGCTGAAGCCGCGTCGGCCCTTCAGATCCATGAGTCTGCCGTCAGCCGCGCCGTTAAGGATAAATTCCTGCAATGTACCTATGGGGTTTTTCCCCTGAGTTACTTTTTCGTTCAAGGACTGGATGAAAGAGACAGGATCCGCGGCAGAATCCGGGAGCTGATCGATGCCGAGGATAAAAACCGCCCTCTCTCCGACCAGGCTCTCGCTAATCTGCTGGAGCAGGAGCACTTAAAAGTCTCCAAGCGTCTGGTCACCAAATACCGTAATGAAATGAGGATTCCGGATTCTGCCCGCAGACGGCGGTATAATCTGTAGTCAAAGACAATAGTAATTAGCCCCTTGAGATTTCACCATCTTCCGAGAGGCGTTGTCGGGTGTTATTAAAGCCCCGGAAACCCTTGAAAATACGCCAATT
>CAJFOT010000119.1 GCA_904397815.1 Candidatus Paralachnospira sangeri | reverse complement strand
CTTCATCACAACTGTCTTTTCATTCGCCACAAATGAGCCGCAGTCATGATGTAATTTTCGGTGGTGTAATCCACCCTTTATAAATTACATCGTGTCTCCTTGGGCTATGGAAATATGTGTTAAGTAATAAATGTTCAGCCTGTGTTTTGCATTTATTATCAATATAACATAAAGTATAACAGTTTTTATTCTGTTTTGCATTCAAATTGTATGAATATAAAGTGAAAAATCATATATTTTAAAGATAGTATTTTTCTTCTGATTTTTCTATGCTTTTATTAAATACTATTTTTTATTTCTGCAGCGCGCGCAGTATTTTGTTTGTTCATATTGAAGGGGGTAAGATATGGAGAAAAACCAAAATGATATTATGAGATCCATGAAAAAAATGGGGTATATTATTGTTACGTCAGCGTTTGCTTCAGGGTTTGCGCTGATAATGGTACAAAATTATTCATCATATGCCTATACAGATCTGGCTCATATTGATCCGGCTCTGATGGCTGTCTGTATGGCTGTATCGAATGTTATATCGACAATTATCAGCCTTTTTTCAGGAATGATCGTAGCAAAAACCCGTACCAGACTGGGCCAATACCGCTTTTGGCTTTTAATAGGGCCGGTGATTTGCATGGCCGGAGGATTTATATTATTTCTGGAAATCGGGAAATCCATGGTGGTCAGGGCTGTAATCATGACAATCGGCTATTTAATGGCGAATTCAACGATGGATTTTATAGGAACAGCACAGCCGGGAATTGTCAGTAAAATAGCGGGAGCTGACAACAAAGCCCGTGACGTTTTGATGGCCCGGAAATGGCAGGGCGGAAGCGCCAGCAAGATTGTCGGTGGTTTTATTGTTGTACCGCTGGTTACCCTGCTGGGAGCTAATAACAAAAGACTGGGATTTTTGCTGACACAGGGAGTGTTTACGATTGTTGTAATGATTGGTTCTGTTATTTTAGTAAAAAAAGCAGAACCATTTGATCCGGATAATAGGAAAGAAGCTGTGGAGCAGAGTGAACCGGTACGGTTTATAGAAATGCTAAAAGCAGTTTTTACAAACAGACTGGCAATACCTGTGGTGCTCAGCGATGTGGTTCGTTTTACAGGATATTATGTGTTAGCTACGTTAATGGTATATCAGTGTAATTCTGTTATCGGCAGTTTGATGGCTATGTCTTATGTACTTTCAGCATCCAGTTTTTTTGCTCTGCTGGGTAATACAATCGCACCGTCAATCTGCGCAAAACTGGGAGGACGCAAGAAAACAGTTACAGTATTTGGTGTTTTAACAGGTCTGGCTTATGCCACGATTGGTATCTTCGGAAAAACAACCTGTGGATTTGTTATAACATGCTCCATTGCGTTTTTCTTTATGTCTTTTTTAGATACAGTTGCAATGAACTTATATCTGGATGCAGGCGAATACTGGCTGCAGAAAACCGGTAAAGACACCAGACCATATTTATTATCTATGTATTCTGTTGCCGTAAAGGCTGCCATGGCGCTTTCTTCCATTGCGTTAGGTGCTGTGTTGAAGGCGATTCATTACGAAGCGGGTGTTATGTTGGAAGGTTCTGCGGCAACTATTCTGACGATGATTACTGGTTTGGCGCCGGCGATCGGGTATTTACTGCCATTGCTTTTGATGTTGATACATAATGTTTCTGATCAGGAAATGGAAAAGATCATTAAAGAAAATGCAGAGAAATATGAAACAAAATAATATTATCGCAGCAATCTAATAAAGAGGAGGAAAGTTCGATTATGGGTATTCAAGAATTATTAAAAAAGTATGCATATGAGATCAGCGAGGAGGTAACGATTAAAATTCCGGAAGGAGGATATGAGCCTTTCCCTTATTTTAAACATGCGCCGATTTCTCCAAGAGAAAATTACCTGCGCTTTTTAAAAAAGGAAAAACCTGTTTACATGCCGTATGACACAGATGAGCTTACTGTATGCCCATATATTTTCCCGGATGCCAGAGCAAGAGCGTTCGTGGTGGACAATGTCGGATTAAAACCGGAAGATTATGGCGGAAAGGATATGTTCGGCATGGAATGGGTTTATGTGCCCCAGGTGGGCGGCTCTATGGTAAGACCCGGCAATCCGGCTGTTCCGGATATCGAACAGTGGGAAAAATATATTACATTTCCGGACATCGATGCGTGGGATTGGGAAGGCAGCGCTGAAATAAACGAGAGTCTGTTTCATGAAGCGTATGCGTCAAATGTGTGGATTTTTAATGGGCTTTTTGAACGTTTGTGCATGTTATACGAAGATATGATTGAGCATATTAAAAAATACTATCATCCGGATGTAATTTATTTTCATGATGACTGGGGAGGACAGAGATCGCCGTTCTTTTCACTGGAGGTTTGCCGTGAAATGATTGCCCCTTATCTGAAACGGGTTGTAGATGCTGTTCATGATAACGGGATGGGCTTCAATTTCCATAGTTGCGGATGTATTGGGGAAAAACTGGTTCCGGCCATGATCGAAGCAGGAGTGGATTTGTGGTGCGGTCAGCCAATGAATAATTATAAAGAGATATACGATCAACATGGAAAAGAATTTAATATTGGCGTTCGTCTGGATCCTCCGACGACTGATGCTTCTTTGGAAGAAGTGGCGGCATTCTGTGAAAAATTCTTAGATAACTATACAGGAAAAGGGATGGCAATTCCAAGCATTTATTCAACAGAATTCCATCCCGCTTTCAGAAAGGTGATGTATGTGCTGAGCCGTGAGCGGTTTGCACAGTGATTTACATGCTGTTCAGGATATGGCAGGCAAAGTATTGCTGCCGGCAAAATTCCGATTGACGTCCGCTCTTTCCCACCGTATAATAATTTGTAACAGAATCCGTCTGACGGAGCGATCCCACTGCTGAAAGCGGTGTGCTCTATCCGGAAGCGTATACAATGATACAAACTCTGACGGCGAGGAATATCCAAGCGGAAATAGTTGTAGGTGACAGATCTTCAGGCCAGTGGCGGCCTCTTTCGGCTTTTTCCCGTTTTGGCGGGAGGAAGCCTTTTCTTAATTTTATCTGTGTCTTTGTTTATGCCTTTCAGACGGTTTTCTCAAATTTTACAGACAGGAAAGATAAGGAGTGTAGGATGTTAAAACTTGCGGTTTATGGAAAGGGCGGGATCGGCAAGTCCACGGTGACGGGCAACCTGGCGGCGGCGTTTGCTGTGATGGGAAAGCGGGTGATCCAGATCGGCTGTGATCCGAAGGCGGATTCTACCATTAACCTGCTGGGAGGAGAGCCCCTTCTGCCGGTGATGGATTTCATGCGGGATTACGACCGGGAGCCGGAGCGGCTGGAGGAAATCTCCAGAGTGGGCTTCGGCGGTGTGCTGTGTATTGAGACAGGCGGCCCCACGCCGGGGCTGGGCTGCGCAGGAAGGGGGATTGTGACTACCTTTCAGCTGCTGGAGGATCTGAAGCTGTTTGAAACATATCAGCCGGATGTGGTGCTCTATGACGTGCTGGGGGATGTGGTGTGCGGCGGGTTTGCGGCGCCCATCCGGGAGGGCTATGCCGGCAAAGTGCTGATTGTGACTTCCGGAGAGAAGATGGCTCTGTACGCAGCGGGAAATATTGCCCGGGCAGTGAAGAATTTTGAGGACCGCAGCTACGCCAGGGTTTTCGGTGTGGTTCTGAACCGGAGAAATGTGGAGCAGGAGCGGGAAAAGGTGGAGGCTTTTGCCCGGCAGGCGGGGCTGCCTGTGGTGGGGGAGATTCCCAGAAGTGATGAGATTATCCGCTGTGAGGACATGGGCAGAACGGTGATCGAGGGGGCGCCGGACGCCCCGGTCAGCCATCAGTTCTTCCAGCTGGCCCGGATGCTGTGGGAGAGTGAGACATCGGAGGGCAGGGAAGCCGGTATCCGGGACGCGGAGAGAAAAATCCGGGGAAAAAATGCAGAGAATGGAGAACTGATATGAATGGTGAAGCGTATTACTGTACAGTGGAGGAACTGGTTCAGAAAGGAAAAGATGATATTCCTTCCCCTTTTCTGCTGAATGCCCATCTGATCTACAGTTCCCCGGCCACATTGGCCTTTAATTCCCCGGGAGCGGAGGGTTTTGGTGTGAAGCGGGCAGGGCTGGCGGTTCCGGGGTCGGTGATGCTGCTGGTTGCACCGGGCTGCTGCGGACGGAATACATCAATGCTGAGTTCGATGAGAATGTATCAGAACCGTTTTTTTTATCTGCTGATGGACGAGACGGATATCGTGACCGGACGGCATCTGAAAAAGATTCCCCAGGCGGTGGAGGAGGTCTGTCAGAGCCTGGAGGAGAAGCCCTCTGTGGTGATGATCTGCATCACCTGTGCTGACGCCCTGCTGGGAACAGATATGGAGCGGGTGTGCCGCAGGGCTCAAGAGCAGACGGGGGTACCAGTGCGGCCATGCTATATGTATGCTCTGACCAGAGAGGGACGGAGGCCGCCGATGGTGCATGTGCGCCAGTCGGTTTATTCTCTTCTGGAGAAACGTCGGAAGAAAGGAAATGTAGTGAATCTGCTGGGATTTTTCTCCCCTTTGGAGGATGACTGTGAGCTGTACCGGCTCCTGGAGGACGCCGGGGTCAGGACAGTCCATGAAATCTCCCGGTGCAGGGATTATGAGGAATATCTGTCTATGGCGGAGGCCAATTTCAATCTGGTGCTGAATCAGGAGGCCCGGTTTGCGGCGGAGGATTTTTATGAACGTTTGGGCATCCCTTATATTGAGCTGACACGGCTGTATCAGCCGGATAAGATCGCCAGCCAGTATCAGGCTTTGGGTGCGGCCATCGGCGCTTCCTTCTCCTGGGAGGAGGAACAGCGGCAGGCCCAGGAGGCAGCGGAGGCTTTCCGGCTGGCTCATCCCGAGGCAGCTTTTGCCATTGGGGAGTGTGTGAATGCCAATCCCTTCGAACTGGCGCTGGCTCTGGTCCGTATGGGATTTCAGGTGAGGGAGATCTACGGGACAGTGGTGCCGGAGTCTTTTGTATATCTGAACCGTCTGGCCCGGCTGAGTCCGGATACCAGAGTGTATTCCAATACAGAGCCCACCATGCTGTTCTATGACGGCAGAGACGCAGGGGTAAATATCACTATCGGCAAGGACAGCCGGTATTATCACCCGGAATGTCCCAATGTGATGTGGAATGACGACCGGCAGCCCTTCGGCTTCGCCGGCGTGAGGCGGCTGTTTCAGGAACTGGGAAGGGCATGGGAACAGGCAGCCGGGCCGGATGGCACCCGGAATGTTCCGGAGCCGGGGAATGAGGAGAAAGGAGGGGGCAGCCGGTGAAAGGATTGAGAAAATATCTGTCCCCTTTCGCGCCGGATCAGTCAGGCGCGTCAGGAGTTTTATATGAGCTGGGCGGGATTCTGGTGATCTGCGATGCCGGCGGATGTACGGGAAATGTGTGCGGCTTTGATGAGCCCAGGTGGTTTACCCAAAAAAGTGCTGTGTTCAGCGCCGGCCTGCGGGATATGGACGCGATCCTGGGCCGGGATGACCGGCTGGTGGAAAAGCTGATGGAGGCATCAGGGAAGCTGCATCCGGCTTTCGCCGCCATCATCGGCACACCGGTGCCGGCAGTGATCGGAACTGACTACCGGGCGCTGAAGCGGATGGCGGAGAAACGATGGGAGAAGAAGAGCCTGCCGGAGAAGAATATGGCCGAGGAACTTTTGCCTGTGCTGACGGTGGATACCAATGGAATGGATCTCTATGATAAAGGGGAAGAGAAGGCATACATGGCGTTATTTCAGACCTTTGCCGCAGAGAAATTCCCTGTAGAGCCGGGCCGGATCGGTGTGATCGGCGCAACCCCGCTGAACACCAGCAGCACAGAGGGCGGCGGGAAGCTGGCCCGGGCGCTGGGAACCGGGCAGGAGAGAAAGGTGTGCTGCTACGGCATGGGAGCCGGGCTGGAGGAGGTCCGCCGGGCTTCTGCCGCAGAGGAAAACTGGGTAGTGGCCCCTTCCGGCCTGAAAGCCGCCAGATATCTGGAAGAGACCTTCGGGACGCCTTACCGGATCGGTTATCCGGGGGCTGAGAATCTGATTCCGGCGGGAGATTACAGAGGAAAACGGATTCTGATCCTTCATCAGCAGGTGCTGGCCAATGCCCTGCGTCTCTGCCTGCGCCGGATGGGCGCGGCGGATGTGACAGCGGCGGGCTGGTTTATGATGGTGCCGGAGCTGATGGAGGGTGGTGATGTGTCGCTGTCGGAAGAGGATGCCTTTGAAGAACTGGTCAGAGAGGGCGGATATGATGTGGTTTTTGCTGACCGGGCCTTTCTGCCGGGGATGAAAGGCTTTCAGGGACAGGTGGTTCCGCTGACTCATTTCGCTGTTTCGGGAAGGCTGGTGGACTGATGGGAGAGGAGATTACCAGAAAGATCAGGGTGTACGGCATCGTCCAGGGGGTGGGCTTCCGCCCGACGGTAAGCCGCCATGCCGCCCGTCGTCAGATCCGGGGCAGCGTGTGCAACAAAGGACCTTATGTGGAGATTATCGCCCAGGGCAGCAGGGAGGCTGTGGAAGGCTTTATCCGGGATGTGACGGAGCAGCCGCCGAAGCGGGCTGTGATTTTAAAAACAGAAACAGCAGAGGCGGGAGAAGAGGTCAGATATGAGGATTTCCGCATTATTGAAAGCGGCAGGACAAAGGGGGAGATTTTTATTTCCCCGGATATCGCCATCTGCGATGTCTGTAAAGAAGAACTGTTTGACCCGGGCAACCGCAGGTATCTCCATCCCTTCATTAACTGCACCTGCTGCGGGCCCCGGCTGACCATTCTGGACGCCCTGCCCTATGACCGGGAGCGGACCAGCATGAAGGAATTTCCCATGTGTCCGGAATGCGAGGAGGAGTATCATAATCCTGCCTCCCGGCGGTATGACGCCCAGCCTGTGTGCTGCAATGAGTGCGGACCGGAGGTTTATCTGGCCGGACGGAAGGAGCGGGGCAGGGAGGCGCTGATCTATACCCGGCAGGTGATCCGTTCAGGAGGCATTGCCGCGGTGAAGGGGATCGGCGGGTTCCATCTGTGCTGTGACGCTTCCAGCCGGCAGGCAGTGGAACGGCTGCGCCGGCTGAAACACCGCCCGGCCAAGCCCTTTGCGGTGATGGCCAGGGATATGGATGCGGTCAGGCGGGAGTGCCGGGTGACAGAGGAACAGGAAAAGGTTCTGACAGGACATCAGAAACCGATTATCCTGCTGGAGCGCAGACAGGAGGGCCGGATCTGCCCGGCGGTGGCGCCGGATAATCCCAGGCTGGGGGTTATGCTGCCCTATGCGCCGGTACAGCTGCTCCTTTTCGACTATGATGACGGGATTCAGATGCCGGACTGTCTGGTGATGACCAGCGGAAATGCCTCCGGTGCCCCCATCTGCCGGGATGACCGGGAGGCGATGGAGGAACTGGCAGATTTCTGTGACTGTATCCTTTCCCATAACCGGAAGATACGGATCCGGGCAGATGACTCGGTGATGGACTATTTTGAGGGGAGACCCCTTATGATCCGCCGTTCCCGGGGCTATGCGCCCCTGCCCTGTATGGTGTCGGATACCTGGAGGGGACAGGTGCTGGCAGTGGGCGGGGAGCTGAAGAACAGCTTCTGCCTGGGCATCAACGGACTGTTTTACCTCTCTCCCTATATCGGGGATCTGGAGGATTTGCGCACCGTGACAGCCCTGAAGGAGACCATCGGGCGGATGGAAACCTTGCTGGAGGCCCGGCCGGAGCTGGCAGCCTGCGACCTCCATCCTCTCTATCATTCTTCTCAGACAGCCAGGGAGCTGGGGCTGCCGGTGATGGAGGTGCAGCATCATTATGCCCATGTGCTGTCCTGCATGGCGGAAAACGGGTGGCAGGGGCCGGTGATCGGTGCTGCCTTTGACGGAACCGGTTATGGCGAGGACAAAACCATATGGGGCGGAGAGATTTTGTGGGCGGACTATAACAGCTATACCCGGATGGCCAGCATCCAGCCTTTCTGGCAGACCGGCGGAGACGCCTCGGCCAGAGAGGGGTGGCGGATCGCGGTGTCGCTGATGGCCGGCTGGGAAAGGGATGAAGAAAAGGTTCTGGAACAGGCAGAACAGCTGGGCCTGTGCGACAGGCAGAGCGGCCGGGCCCTGCTGACGATGCGGCGGCTGAAAATGAATACAGTACTCTCCACCAGCGCGGGCCGTCTCTTCGATGCAGTCAGCGCCATACTGGGCATCCGGCGCTGCTCCACCTTTGAGGGTGAGGCATCGATGGCCCTGGAGTTTGCCGCGGAGGCCTGGCGTGACAGCGGAGGGGCCATGCCCCGGGCAGAACTGCCGTTGCTGGCAGAAGATCGGGAAGGGCGGGCCATTCTGGCTACAGAAAATCTGGTGCGGGAGATTGTCGCCAGAAAGCTGGCAGGAGAAGATTCCGGCTGTCTGGCCTGGCTCTTCCATGAGCAGCTGGCCCGCCAGATCGGCGCCGCCTGCATCCGGGCCGGACGGGAAAAGAACTGTGCTGCGGCAGCTTTAAGCGGCGGTGTATTTCAGAACCGGCTGCTGCTGGAGCTGACGGCGGATATTCTGCGGAAAGCAGGATTCCGGGTGCTGCTCCACAGCCTGGTGCCGCCGGGAGACGGCGGCATTGCCCTGGGGCAGGCAGCGGCGGCTATGGCCAGGCTGAACCGGACAGGAAACGAAATAAATGAAAACGCCGGACAGACGGCGGATCATGAAAAAACAGAGCAGGAGGAAAGGATTGTATGTGTGTAGGATTGGCGGCAAAGGTGGTAAAGGTAGCGGATGGCATGGCGCTGGTGGATGCCGGCGGGGCGAAACGGGAGGTTTCTGCCCGGCTGCTGGAGGAACTGGAGCCGGGAGATTATGTGATGGTCCATGCCGGGGCGGCCATCGCGAAGATTACATCGGATGATGAGGATGAGACAGATCAGCTGCTGGAGGGACTGTTCTGATGGGCGGCCAGGGAGCCGAAAAGGCCCGGGAAATACTGGCGTCCTATGACGGGCCGCCGGCGCGGATCATGGAGGTGTGCGGCACCCACACCCATGAAATCTTCCGGTACGGCATCCGGAAGATGCTGCCGGAGCAGGTGACACTGATTTCCGGGCCCGGCTGTCCCGTCTGCGTGACGCCGGTGGATTTCATTGATGAGGCGGTGATGCTGGCCCTGGACCGTCATGCGACGGTCTGTACCTTCGGGGATCTGATCCGGGTGCCGGGCAGTCAGATGAGCCTGGCAGGGGCCCGGCAGAAGGGTGCCCGGCTGCGGGTGGTATATGCCCCGGCGGACGCGGTGAAATATGCCAGAGAGCACCCGGAGGAACAGGTGGTGTTTCTGTCGGTGGGCTTTGAGACCACCACTCCGTCGGCCTGCCTGGCTGTGGATACCGCTGTTCGGGAAGGTCTGGAGAATTTTTCCCTGCTGACAGCCAACAAGACCATGCCTGCCGCCTATCAGGCTTTGAAGGGCAGCGCCGATGCCTTTTTGTATCCCGGACATGTCAACGCCATCACCGGCACCGGCACATGTGAGGCGCTGGTGAGCCAGGGAATCAGCGGCGTGGTGGCAGGATTTACGGCGAAAGAGATCCTGACAGCGCTGGCAGTGATTCTGGCGAAGCTGAAAGAGGGAAAGCCGTTTTTCGTGAACTGCTATCCCAGAGTGGTGACAGCAGAGGGCAGCAGAGAGGCGCAGGAACTGGTGAACCGGCTGATGGAGCCCTGTGATTCTCAGTGGAGAGGGCTGGGGGAGATCCCTGGCTCTGGCATGAAGCTGCGGGAAGCTTACAGAGATTTTGACGCCCGGATCAAATTCAGCCTGCCGAAGATAGAGGGACGGGCGAACCCGGCCTGCCGCTGCGGCGATGTCCTGCAGGGAAAATGCAGCCCGGCAGACTGCCGGATGTTCGGCACCGGCTGTACGCCTCAGCATCCGGTGGGGGCCTGTATGGTGTCCAATGAAGGGGCATGTTCAGCATATTATCAGTATGGAGGGAATGAATCATGAAGGAGACAGTTACCCTGGCCCACGGCGGGGGAGGAAAACAGACCAGTGAATTAATTAACAAAGTATTTAAGGCTCATTTTGCCAATCCGGATCTGACCGCGGATGACGCGGCAGTGCTGCCGGCTCCCGCGGGGAAAATGGCCATGACCACAGATGGGTTTATCGTATCACCGGCCTTTTTCCCGGGAGGAAATATCGGGAAGCTGTCCATATGCGGGACGGTCAATGACCTGGCCTGTATGGGGGCCAGACCGCTGTATCTCTCCTGCGGCTTTGTGATTGAGGAAGGATTTCCGATGGAACAGCTGGAGCAGATCGCGGCGGCCATGGAAAAAACAGCGAAGGAAGCCGGCGTGCGGATCGTGGCCGGTGACACCAAGGTGGCAGGAAAAGGACAGGTGGACGGCGTCTTTATCACGACAACAGGCGTGGGCCAGATGGAGGAGGGCGTACATATGGCCGGAGATCAGGCCCGTCCCGGGGATGTGGTGATCGTCACCGGAGATGTGGGACGCCACGGGTGCACCATCCTGCTGTCCAGGGAGGATTTCGGCATCGAGGCGGAGGTGACCAGTGACTGTGCGCCTCTGTGGAGTGCGGTGAAGGCCATGCTGGACGTGACCCATCGCGTACATGTCACCAGGGACGCTACCCGGGGCGGCGTGGGAACGGTGCTGTATGAAATCGCCGGTCAGAGCAAGGTGGGAATCCGGCTGGACGCCCGGGCGGTGCCGGTGGCGCCGGAAGTCAGGGGAGTGTGCGGTCTGCTGGGGCTGGAACCGCTGTATCTGGCCTGTGAGGGCCGTCTGGTGATCGTGGCGCCGGAAGAAGAGGCCCGGGGCATCCTGGACGCGCTGCACAGCTGTCCGGACTGTGCCGGCGCCTGTGTCATCGGCCGGGTAACGGAGGAACAGCCGGGCCGGGTGATTATGGACACAGAGATCGGCGGCCAGGCCATCCTGCCGGAGCCCGGCGGAGAGCTGCTGCCCAGGATCTGCTGACAGCGGTTCCATCTTTTGCTGCGCTTCGGAAAAGGACAGGCTATCATTGGAGTATAACAGAAATCAACAGAGGTGATCAGTATGGATACAAGAGTTGCGGTAATTTCGATTATTGTGGAAAAAGGGAGCGCGACAGATGAATTGAATGCTCTGCTCCATGAGGCATCAGAATATATCATCGGCCGGATGGGGATTCCCTACAGAAAGCGGGGGATCAATATCATCAGCATTGCCATCGACGCCCCGCAGGATGTGATCAGCGCCCTGTCCGGGAAGATCGGACGGCTGCCAGGGGTGACCACAAAGACGGCGTATTCCAATGTGATTACGAAAGGGTGAATGAATGTCAATTCTGCCCGGGCAGACAGCATCCCTGCCCTTTCATTCCCGCTCACTGTCTGCGGAAAACGAAAGGACAGGGATGCTGTCCTGGGTCTGGATTCCCGGATTATGGAATTTCTATCCGGAAACTCATATCCCCTTCTGCCAGTTCTGCCCGCACCTGCTCCGCAGTAGGATAGCAGGCCAGATCCGGGGTCCTGGTGTCCAGCTCTGCCAGCCGGATGGCCCGCAGCTTGTCACCGGGATAGAGGTAGGTGGTGTCGTACCAGTTTTTCAGCGTTTCTGCCCGCTCCTCTTCGTCTGTCTTTGTGATCAGGTCTTTGACGCAGATATAGATGTACATCAGCTCCTGGTCGGTTTTCGGCTCCTCGATCAGCTGCTTCATCCGGTCCAGGGCGAGGGCCTGGTGGCCCTCACCCAGATGGAATATCCGGTTCTGATATGCTTCGGCTTCCTTTGCCCGTTCTTTTTTGCTCTTAAAACGAAACAGATCTTTTATTTCCATATGATTGATTATGATTCCTTTCCATTTCGGCTGTTCAGGTATACGGCGATCAGGATGGAGCAGCATCCTGCCAGTTTTGACAGGGTGATCCCCGCACCGGTGACCAGAATGTCGATAACCATGGATGTACAGGGTTCCAATAAGGTTGCGAAGGCTGCCTGGGACGGCCCGATCTGCCGGATTCCGTATACCAGCCCATTGTAGCCGGCTGCTGCCAGAAGTCCCGCCAGCAGGACGCAGATCCATCCTTTGATGTCGGAGGGAGCGGAGATTCCGCCCCGCAGGAGCAGCACCAGGCCGAAGAAGATGCAGATGCCGGCGGACATTACGGCACATTTCACCGGGCCGGGCAGCTGGTTCATGCGGCGGCTCCCATTGGCAGTCAGATACAGGGCGTAGGTAAAGGCGGACAGGAACGCGGGGATATATCGCAGCGGGTCCGCATTTACCAGGGACAGCTCTGTGAGCAGGCAGATGCCCACGCAGGAAAAAATCAGGGCTGTCCCTTTCCGGGCGCTGAAGGGCTCCTGTCTCAGAAGAGCAGCCAGGATAGCGACTACAGCCGGGTAGGCGAAATGGATCATGGTGGAGATCCCGGTCCCGATCAGGCTGTAGGATGTGGTCAGCAGATAGCTGGTGCAGCCGATCCCGATGACGCCCAGCGCCATGAGGGGAGGGGCCTGCCGGCTGACCTGGGACAGTCTGATCTTATATTTCCGGATCCTGCACAGCAGCATATTTGCGCTCCAGTGAACCAGATGCACCCAGAAAACCACACTCATGGCGTCGCCGATGCTCTCAGAGGCCCAGGCAGTGATAATGGGGCTGATGCCGAACAGCACCGACGCCGCAATGGTAAAGAATAATCCCTTTTTTACACGTGCGCTCATCAGAACCTGTCAAATCCATATACCTTCAGCGCGTACCAGGGCATGGTGAAACGCATGGTTTTGCTGTCCTCCCCGCAGGCCACGCATACCTCATTGTTTCCGATGGCTGTCATCAGCATGGAGATTTCCTCTCCGTCCAGACAGGTGTGTTCCTTTATGTAGAAATACATCTGCCGGGTACTGTCCCGGATGGCTTCGTCGGCTGTGGGCCTGGTGGCCACTGTCACGAAGTGGGTGGGAGTGGACAGAACCGGTTCGGGGATATGCAGATCTTTTCTGACACGGAAGGTAAGGGTCACATAAGCCGGCGCTTCCACGGCGGAGCAGTTCATTTCCCCGTCGCCCATGACGGCGTGGACATCTCCCGCGCCTGCCAGGGCTCCCTCTACCTCGATGGGCAGATATAGGGTAATGCCCTCCCGCATCATGGTGTTATCCATATTTCCGCCCCACACGCCGTTTAAATTGGAATTGATATGCTGTCCCTTTGCGGTAACGCCGATGACGCCGATCATGGGATCACAGGGGATGGACAGCCGGTTGTCGAAGATGACCATCCCGTCCCGGATGGGGGTGATTTTGTAAGTGGTCTCGGTGAAAAAGTCTCCCACATGGCCGTAATGTTCCTGACAGGTCACGACCGCCCGGTCTTTCAGCTGGATTTTGTCGATATGCACCTCCAGCACATCTCCCGGCAGGGCGTCCTCGATATAAACAGGGCCTGTGACAGGGTTTACATTTACTTTATCAAACACGGCCACGTCATAGGGCTGCTTTTTCTGCTCTGTCAGCACATTGCACAGACAGTCTTTGGTTTCAAATTCTACGGTGTCGCCGGACTGAATCCGCAGTACAGGCGCATTGTTTTCATCCCAGTAGTGAAAGGCATGATCGTGATTGATTCGATAAAACATTGGTTGCTCCTCCTTGTAAGTCGATTATTTTTCTGCTTATTTTCCTTTTCTCTGCATCTGGTCGAAGATAACAGCCGCCATCAGGACGATTCCCTTTACACACATCTGCACGTCTGACTGGATGCCCAGGATGGACATGCCGTTGTTCAGGATGCCGATGACCAGGGCGCCGATCAGCGCGCCGAAGATGGTGCCGGTGCCGGTGGCCGGAGAAGCGCCTCCGATGAAGCAGGCGGCGATGGCGTCGCCTTCGAAGCCGTTTCCGATCATGGTGGAACAGGAATTCATCCTGGCGGTAAATACGATGCCGGCGATGGCTGCCAGGATAGACATATTCATGTAAACAGCGAACAGTACCTTATTGTCATTGATGCCGGAAAGTCTGGCGGCATTCCGGTTTCCGCACACAGCGTACAGATGGCGTCCGGCCACTGTTTTTTCCAGGATGAAGCTGTAGAGCAGTACGATGATGACCACAGTGATCAGCACCACCGGCATCCCCTTGTAGGCTGCCAGGGAGTAGGAAAACCAGAGGATGACAGCGCTGATTAAGATCCACTGGCCGGCGAAAAGGGGCAGGCTGGTTACTTCCAGATTGTATTTTTTCTTGCGCTCCCGCTTGCGCACTGCCAGAACCACGCAGATCACACAGGTGATGATGCCGATGACCATGGTAGTGATATGAAGATTGGCTCCGGAGAAAAAGTCCGGGATAAAACCGGTGGTCAGCCTGAGAAAGTTCTCAGGATAGGATGTGTAGGACACACCCTGGAGCACGATGTAAGTGCCGCCCCGGAAGATCAGCTGGGAGGCCAGTGTGGCGATATAGGGCGGAACCGCGAACTTTGCGATGGAGCCGCCGTTGAGCAGGCCGATCAGGATGGCTACGCCGAAGATAATCAGCAGCACCAGCCAGGTGTTCCATCCCTTGCCGATCATCAGCAGGCCGCTGATGGCGCCGCTGAAGGCACACAGAGAGCCCACTGACAGGTCTACATTTCCCCCTGTCAGGATACAGCACATCATACCTGTGGCCAGGATAATGACGTATGCGTTCTGCATTACCAGATTGGCGATATTCATGGGTCTTAATATGACGCCGTCGGTGATAATCTGAAAGAATAAGATAATGACCACCACCACGACCAGCATACCGTTCTGCCGGGCATGCTTTTTCATCAGTGTTTTGAAATCCTGCATTAGATTCCGCCCTCCTTATTATGTTCTACAACACACTGCATAACGGATTCCTGAGTAGCGGCTGCTCCGTCCAGTTCAGCGCATATGGTGCCTTCGTTCATGACATAAATTCTGTCTGCCATGCCCAGTATTTCTGACAGGTCTGAGGAGATGAACAGCACGCTCTTTCCTTCTTCTGCCAGCTGGTTCATAATACAGTAAATCTCATACTTGGCTCCGACATCGATCCCCCGGGTGGGTTCATCCAGAATCAGCACGTCCGGGTGGGTAAAGATCCACTTCGCCAGAACCACTTTCTGCTGGTTCCCGCCGGACAGGCTCTCTGTCAGCTGGCTGATGCCGGTTGCCCGGATATTCAGCCGCTGCATATATTCCTCCGCCACGAGAACCTCCTGGTTTTCGTCGATGACGCCACCTTTCCGGCTCAGCTTGGACAGCCCTGCCAGGGAGGTGTTGAACTGGATGTCCTTGGGCAGAACCAAGCCGTAGGTCTTTCTGTCCTCGCTGATATAGGCTATTTTTTTCCGTATGGCGTCGGCGACTGATTTGATGGTGATTTCTTTTCCGTCCTTGAAAATCTGACCGGATGTTTTCGTCCCGTAGGACCGGCCGAATACACTCATGGCCATCTCAGTGCGGCCGGCCCCCATCAGGCCGTACAGTCCCACGATTTCCCCTTTATGTACGTTCAGGCTGGCATTTTTTACCACCTGCTGGTCTGTGTAGGTGGGGTGCCAGGTATTCCAGTTGCGGATTTCGAAGCCGATTTCCGGCCGGATATAATTGCCGCCCCGTTCGGGATAGCGGTTCAGCATCTCCCGTCCCACCATGCCTTTTACAATAACGTCTTCCTGGAAGGGCTGATCCTTTTCTGTCAGCTCTCCTACGGTGCAGCCGTCCCGGATGATGGTCACCCGGTCGCCTACGTAGCAGACTTCGTTCAGCTTATGGGTGATGATAATGCTGGTCAGCCCCTGCTTCTGCAGTTCCTTCAGCAGATCCAGCAGATGGCGGGCTTCTGTCTCCGGCAGGGCTGCTGTGGGCTCGTCCAGAATCAGCAGCCGGACATTTTTCGCCAGGGCCTTTGCGATTTCGATCAGCTGCTGGGCCCCTACGCCCACATCCTTTACCTGGCGGGTGGCCTCCTCCTTAAAGGCGACCATATCCAGCCACTTTTGGGCCTCCTGATTGGTCCGGTCCCAGTCGATGATGCCGTAGCTCTGCCGTTCATTGCCCAGAAACAGGTTTTCCGCCACGGTCAGCCCCGGGATCAGCGCCAACTCCTGGTGGATGATGACGATTCCTTTGCTCTCACTGTCTTTAATATTCCGGAACTGGCATACCTGGCCGTCATAGATGATGTCTCCTTCATAGGTTCCGTAAGGGTATATGCCGCTTAATATATTCATCAGCGTGGATTTTCCCGCTCCGTTTTCTCCCACGATGCAGTGAATCTCTCCCCGCCTGATTTTCAGCTCCACATTTGATAATGCCTTGACACCGAAGAAGGATTTTGAGATATTTTTCATTTCAAGTATGTAATCCAAATTCAGTTCTCCTTTATCATACGGCCGCGGCCCGCTCTGCCCTGCGGCAAAAGCGGGTC
The DNA here is from genome assembly GCA_904397815.1 of Candidatus Paralachnospira sangeri. GTDB lineage: Bacteria > Bacillota > Clostridia > Lachnospirales > Lachnospiraceae > Paralachnospira_A > Paralachnospira_A sangeri. The sequence continues at coordinate 43,479 of CAJFOT010000119.1, read as the reverse complement.
GCGCGGCGGTCACGGTTTATTCTTCCCCGTAAATCTGTTCTCTTGTGTATACGCCGGAGTCGATCACGACTTCGTCTATATTTTCCTTGGTAATGCTTTCCATCGGTACGAAGATGGTGGGAATCGGATAGGTATCCGGTGTGTAGGTGTCTGTAATTTCAGGCTCTCTGCCCTCTGCCAGCGCGTCGATGATCTGCAGGCAGGCGTCGCACAGAAGCCGGGTATCTTTAAATACGCTCATATAAATTTCGCCGGTCACGATCATCTGGCAGACGGACTCGGTGGCATCGTTGCCGGTGATGACAGGCATGGGCATCTCCTCTGTCCCATAGCCGAAAGATTCCAGTCTGGTGGCGATGGGGCCGGACAGATAATCAGAAGGGCTTAACACCGCGTCCAGGAGGGTGCCGTCTGAATAATAGGTGGTCAGCAGGTTGTCCAGCCGGTTGGTCAGCAGCTCCAGCTTCCAGTCTACGACAGTACACTGTTCGATGGTGGTCTGGCCGCTCTTGACAATTAATTTTCCTTCGTCGATGTAGGGCTGCAGCACTTCCATGGCGCCTTCAAAATACATATAACAGTTGGCTTCTGCCAGGCTGCCGGCTACCAGTTCGATATAGAAGGGACCTTCCGCTCCCTGGTCCAGACCCAGCTTTTCGACGATGGCGTTGGCCTGCATCGTGCCTACTTTTGAGTTGTCGAAACCGACAAAATAGTCGATGTCGCTGGTGCCTACGATTCCCAGATCGTAGTTGATGACAACGATGTCATTTTCCTTTGCAGTGGCCAGGACGGTGGACAGGGCGCTGTTGTCAACCGGCGCTACAATTAATACCTTGCAGCCCTTTAAGATCATATTTTCAATCTGCTGCACCTGCATCTCCGGCTTGCTGTCCGCAAACTGGAGATCCACCTGATAGCCGGCCGCGGTCAGGGTTTCATTCAGGGTATTGCCGTCGCGGAGCCACCGTTCCGCGGAACGGCTGGTCATGGAAACGCCGATCAGATCGCCCTTCTGGATGACGGGTGTCCCGGATGCCGCTGCGGAAGTGTCATCGGCTGTGCCTGCGGTTTCCTCCGATTCTGCGGCTGTGCCTGCGGCCGCTGCAGTCGTTTCTTCTGCTGTGTCTGTCTGCCCGCCGCAGCCCGTCACCGTCAGGGCTGTCATAGCAAGGGCTAATACAAGTGCTAAAATTTTTTTCATCTTTTGCTCCTTTCGCCTCTTATTATGCATCCTCTTACCGGAAAGAATTGACAAAAATACTATAAAAACAGTGAAAAATACAAAATAATATACATTTTTCACAGTATCTTGTTTTTAGTTTCCGACTTAATCTGCACATTTCTTATAATAAACGGTATAAACTGCAAAAACTTATCAAAATAGGAACATCACACAGTCAGCTGGCTCTCTGCGCTGCCAGCAGCTGTTTCCGGTAGATCTTCGGGGTTATGCCGGTCATCTGCTTGAACTCCCGGATCAGATTCCCCTCCAGCATTTCCAGCTGCGCCGAGATATCGATCAGCTTCTGGCTCTTTTCCAGTTCACTCAGAATATACTGAAAGCGGATCAGGCGGGCGTAGGATTTCGGGGAAATCCCGTATTCTCTGGTAAACATCTGATTCATGTATCGGGTGGAATATCCCGCATACTGGCTCAGCTCGTTTAACTTCACTGTTCCCTGGCTCCGGATGGTCTGCTCCAGCATATAAGAAGCGATGCAGCTCCTTCTGGTGATTTCCTCATAAGGCTCTTTCCACAGGCTGAGATAATACTGGAGAAACAGCTGAACCTGTTCGAGAAAATCCTCTTTCTGGAACAGCTCATCCGCCAGCTGGCGCAGCTCCCGGTGGTGCTCCAGCTTCAGGACCCGGTCGGTGATCTCCTGTACGGAGATTCCGGTGATCAGCTCCACCACATTTGGTACAAACTGGACGCCGAACAGGCTGTCGCCGTTCTCCAGAAACAGGGCGGCGCACAGACTCTGGGCTACGATGGGCGTCCCATAGTCGAAAATCTCACAGTCTCCGTTTTTCTTCTTCACAAACATGATATCGGTGGCGCCGTCCGGCATAATGCTGATGGCTTCACAGGACAGCGCCATGGATATTTCCAGGGTATAGATTTTGATAATACCATGACGCCCGTAAGTAACAGACTTGATATTCCTCCCCATGTAAGCGTACCCTGGCTGGTTTAACTGATAATAACAATTCATGATTTTCCCCCTCCTGCTGAAAATAATCAAAATAGGAACATGAACAACAAACCTTTTGGAAAAGGATTGACGCGGCGCGCAAATTGGTTTAATCTTGACCTGTGGCGCCATATGGTATTACTGGTTATACCAGTATGTCCGTTAAGATTTATTATACACATCGCCGAAAGTTTGTAAAGGAGGCAAGGAATAAGTTTGACAATATTACTAAAATTAGTTAAGATGAATGTAGCAAAATGTGACAAAGTGATAAATTGAGGGGGGGGGGTAGACGTGGGCGAACTTTTATATGAGACAGTATCCGAAGATCTGATACTGAAAATCAAGACCGGAAAGCTGGGACAGGATGCCAGGCTTTCGGAGCGGAAGCTGTCAGAAGCCTATGGGGTCAGCCGCACCGTGATCAGGGACGCCCTGAAGGTGCTGAATCAGAAAGGCTATCTGACGATCAGGCCCGGGAAGGGACACTATGTAAAACTGCCGGATGAAACCTATTTCTGCGAAAATGTGGGCAATATAATCACGGAGAGCTCGATTCCGATGGATCAGCTGGTTGAGGCAAGGGAGCTGATCGAATGCTCGGTGACCAGCCTGATTATAGAGCGGGTGACAGATGAGGATATCGAAGAACTGACAGAACTGCACAGCCAGATGGCGCGGGTACTGGATGACCGGGAGACGTACGGCAGGCTGGACGCGGCTTTTCACGTCAGACTGATGAGATGCTGTAAAAATACGATGATGATCTTTTTTATCCAGACGCTGAACGATGCCATTAACCGGAACGTCATTTTATGGGAACGGACCATCCGGGAGAATGCCCAGATGGAGCATGGGGAGATGATAAAAACTCTCAGAACAAAGGATGAAGGGCTGCTCTCCAAATATATTCATCAGCATATTGACTGTATTAAATATCATAAATATTAAAGCGGCAGCTTCTGTATATGAAACCGGGCGCGGCAGCCCGGGACATATGCAGGAGCTGTTTGCCGCTTCAGCGGCCGCAGAATAATCGTTAAAAAATGGTAAATTTAATTAGAAAAGGGTAGCCGGAACGGGGATGAATTGGTACAATATAAGTAGATGCACAACAGGTAAAAAACAGGGGAGAATTTAGAAAACTTTGTTCAGGAGGGGATATATTGTGAAAGTTCGTCTTTTAGGCATTCAGCCCGGCACTGTGACGGCGGGGATGAGCAATGAGGAGTATTTTCAGAGACAGCTTACCTTTGCGAGGGAGAAATATGACGGGGAAGAACTGGTGATGTTTCCGGAGCTGATGACGGGGATTTACTTCGGGTATGTGCGGGAAAAACGGTGGTTTCAGTATGCGGAGGATTTTCTGACAGGCCCTACAACGACAGCCATGCTGGCGCTGTGCCGGGAACTGAATACCAATATCTGCTATTCCCTGTTCGAGCGGGAGGGGGACAGCTATTATAACACGATGGGGCTGGTGTCTCCGGTGCGGGGCGTGACGGGAAGGTACCGGAAAATCCATCTGCCTGGAGGCGACCTCCGCTACAATGAATGCTATGAAAAATATTATTTCAGCCACGGCACCCAGATGCCGGTCTGTGAGCTGGACAATGGCATAAAAGTGGGGATGATGCTCTGCTATGACCGGTCTTTCCCGGAACTGTGGCGCTCCTATTATCTGCGGGGCGCGGAGATCATCTGTGTGGCGGCCTGCACCATGGGGCTGCGGAAAGATATGTTTGTGGCGGAGCTGCAGACCAGGGCCCTGGAAAGCCACAGCTATGTCATCGCCCTGAACCGGGCCGGCGAGGAACGGACGGAGAATGAGGAAAAGCCCAGAGTCCATTTCGGGAAGTCTATGGTGATTGACCCGATGGGGAATATCACGGCAGCTCTGGAGGATGAGCCCTGGGCGGTGATCTCGGCGGAGATTGACACCGAACAGATCCGGTATGCCAGGGCCAGGCTGAACTGGGAGCGGGACCGGCATCCGGAATTATACGGCATTGTCTCGGATATCCATTATGGAAAGGAAGGGCTGATCTATGAGAGGGGCTTCTGACAGGGATACAGCCAGAGTGCTCAGTGATTTTGCGGCCCGTCTTTCCTTTGAGGGGATTCCGGACCAGGTGACGGAGACGGTCAGGCTGTTTATCGCCGATTATTACGGGGCCTGCTTCGCGGGGATGAAGGTGAACGCCCGGTTCAATCAGGCTGTCCTGGATGCGGTTTTGGGAATGGGCGTGAAGGGAGCCTCCTCTGTGCTGGGACTGGAGGAGAAACTTCCGGCGGAGTATGCCGGATTTATGAATGGGCTCTATGCCCACGGCGCGGATCTGGACGATGGCAACCGGAAGTCGATGGGACATATCGGCGCCCATGTGATGTCAGCGGTTTTTGCCCTGGCGGAGGAGCTGGGAAATGTGGCCTGGCGGGATGTGGTGACAGCACTGACAGTGGGATATGAAGTGTTTAACCGGATCGGCGCCATGGCTCAGCCCGGGCTGGCCCACCGGGGGTTCCACTCCACCGGGATGGCCGGCGGCCCGGCCTGTGCCGCGGCCTGCGGGAAACTGCTGGGGCTGGGGGCAGACGGAATCTGTCATGCCATAGCCATCGCCGCCTTGCAGGCAGGCGGGCTGCTGCTCATCGCGGAGAGCGGCCAGTGCTGCAAGCCGCTGAATCCGGCCAACGCGGCCCGGACCGGCATCCTCTCTGCCAGGCTGGCGGCGAAGGGGGTAAAGGGGCCTGTGTATCCGCTGGAGAGTGAAAAGGGATGGTTTCACGCAGTGACAGACGAGGTTCACTATGAGATGCTGGAGGGGCTGGGTGAGACCTTTACGATCTGTGAAAGCTATCTGAAGCCCTATCCCTCCTGCCGTCACACCCACTGCGGCATAGAGGCGGCTACCCATATCCGGGAGCGGCTGCTGAAACGGGGGAAAACAGCAGGGGATATCCGGCGGGCTGTTTTGGTGACCTATCCTGACGGGATTGGGATCGCCGGACAGATCAGAGTGCCGGAGACGGCGGATGAGGCGAAATTTTCCATTCATTACAGCGCGGCCGCGGCATTATATACGGGAAATTATACCATCGGGGACCTGGAGCAGGAGCCCCGGCCGGAGGTGGGGATGCTGGCGGAGAAGATTTTGCTGGTTCCGGACCCGGTGATGGAGGATACAGCCCGGGACATCCGGGGCGCCAGACTGTCGGTGGAGCTGTCGGACGGCACTGTGGAGGAGGAAACGGTTCTTCTGCCGAAGGGAGAGGCGGACAATCCGATGACCTGGGGCGACATGGAGCGGAAGCTGGAGGCCTGCCTGGAGGGGACGGTCTGCCGGGCGGAGACGTTGATCCGGAAGCTGCGGGAGGTGGATATGGAAGCGAGGTATGAGGGGATCACAGCCTTGCTGTGAGGCCAGGTAATACCGGAACCAGAAGAAAGGCCGGGCGCCCGGCGGTATCCGGAAGTATCGGACAGAGGCGCGGATGCCCGGAGGCTGCGGGCTGTATCGGATATATTGGGAGAAAGGGGGATGAGGATGGGCGTTCGGAGGATATGTACGCTGGTTTTATTATTGTTTGTTTCTGCTGCGGCCGCCGGATGCGGGAGGCAGGAAAGTGAGACCATTCAGATCGGATCGGTTCACCCCCTCACCGGGAGCATGGCTTATGAGGGGCAGGCCATCGTCAATGCCCAGCAGATTGCCGTGGACCGGATTAACAGTGAGGGCGGCATCAATGGGAAGCTGCTGGAGCTGGTGGAGAGCGACAGCCTGGGCACCTCCAGCGGGGCGGCAAACGCGGCGCTGAAACTGACCAACAGCGGGGTTGTGGCGCTGACGGGGACCTATACCAGCAGTTCTGCTCAGGTGGTGTCCCGGACAGCTGAGAAGGCGGGGGTTCCCCTGGTGGTGACGGTGGCCTCCAGTGATAATCTCCTCAGCAACGGGTACCGGTATACCTTCCGCGTCCAGCCCAGCGTTACGGTGTTCAGCCGGAATTTTCTGGAGTATTTCGATTATTTCCGTACGGACGGCATGGAGACGGTGGCGCTGATTTATGAAAATTCCAATTATGGGACGGGAATCGCGGAATATATCGCGGAACATATAAAGGAGACAGGACTGACGGTGGTGGGGATGATTGCGTATCCGGCCACGGCTGTCACCCTGAGTGCGGAGGTGACCAGGCTGGAGGCCATGGATCCGGACCTGCTGGTGCCCATCGGCTACTATGCGGATCAGACGCTGCTGATGAAGGAAATCCTGGAACGGGACATCACCTTTGACCGGATCGTGGGGTGTGCCAACGGAGCCTTTTCCGATGCTAAATTTCTGGAAACCTACGGCGATCAGGTGAATGGGATCTATGATATCAATTACCGCTACAATCCCAACAGCGAGGAGGCCCGGTATATGCTGGAGGCCTACCGGGAGACCTACGGGGAAGAGATACCGGTGCACGCCATCTACGGATATGAGTCCATTATGGTGATCGCGGACGCCCTGCGGCGCTGCGGCGATCCGGAGAATCCGGAGGAGGTCAGGGATGCTCTGGCGGAGACGGAGCTGTACGACCATGTGCTGCCCCAGGGGGTAATCCGGTTTGACGAGACCGGGGAGAATGTGAATTCCGCCGGCGTGCTGGTGGAGATCAGGGACGGGAAGCATGTGATCGTCTATCCGGAAGCCTATGCGGATGACTAGCGAACCGGGCGCCTCCGGCCGGGTGATCCGGGGAGGGACACGGGAGATCTGGAAGGGGTGAGGGGATGAGTATTTATGTATTGCAGTCATTTCTGGACGGGGTTCTGATGGGCGGCATCTATGCCCTGGCGGCTCTGGGGCTGTCGCTGATCTTCGGCGTGCTGAAGATTACGAATTTCGCCCACGGGGCGATGATGGCGGTGGGGATGTACACGGTTTACGCTCTGGCCGTGGGGCTGGGTATCGGCCCTTATGCCGCGCTGCCCCTGGCGGTTGTCTTTATGTTTGCCATCGGGTTCGGCGTACAGCGGTTTCTGATTAACAGCATCGATCACGCGCCGGCCCATAATCAGCTGCTGCTGACCCTGGGGATCGCTTATATTCTGGAAAATGTTCTTTTAATGATTTTTACCCCGAATTACCGTACGCTGACAGTGGAAGGCTTTGAGAAGGCCATCCACATCGGCCCGCTGACAGTGGCGCCGGCGAAGCTGATTATGTTCGGGGTGGTGCTGGTGATCACTGCCGGGGTGTATATCCTGCTCTATCAGACCCGTGTGGGGCGCTCGATCCGGGCTTCAGCCCAGGATGAGGAGGGCGCCAGGCTGATGGGAATCCACGTCCGGCGGATCCGGGCGGCGGCCTTCGGGCTGGGCGCTGTCTGCACCGGGATCGCCGGTGGGCTTCTGACGCCGGTGATGAGCATTTATCCCACGCTGGGGGAGAGTTTTCAGCTGAAATGCTTTGTGATCGCGGTGCTGGGCGGAATGGGCAATCTGTGGGGTGCCTTTGTATCAGGGCTTCTGATCGGCGTCATCGAGTCTCTGTCCGGCTACTGGCTGGGCGGAACCTGGAGTGAGATGCTGATCTACGGCGCCTTCATATTAATACTTCTTGTGCGGCCCACAGGAATCTTCGGAAGGGGGAATCGCCGTGAAAACTGAGAAGATGGAACAGAGAACCTTAATGCTGCTGCTGGCCGTGGCGGTGATATTTCCCCTTTTATCAGACAGGTATCTGCTGAGTGTGGGGATTTCCGTCCTTCTGATGGCGGCTCTGGGCCAGAGCTGGAATCTGATGAGCGGATACGCGGGACAGTTTTCCTTCGGCCACGCGGCATTCTTCGGTGTGGGAGCCTACACATCCAGCATTCTGTATGTGGATTTTGGCGTCAGCCCCTGGATCGGCATGGCGGCGGGCATGGCGGCGGCAGCCCTGCTGGGGGTCGGGATCGGATTTCTGTCCTTTCGCTACCGGCTGAGAGGAGATTTCTTCGCCCTGGTCACCCTGGCCTTTGCGGAGATTCTGCGGGTGCTGTTTAACAATTCGGAAATGCTGAAGGGCGCAGGGGGTGTTCTGATTCCCTACCGGGATGTATGGCAGGAGTTTCAGTTTGGGGACGACAGGATTTTTTATTTTATCCTGCTGGCGATGGTGATCGGATTTACAGCGCTGATCGGCGTGATCAGCAGAAGAAAGCTGGGTATCTGCTTGGTGGCGATGAAGGAGAGCCAGAGTGTGGCCCAGTCCCTGGGAGTGCCGGTGCTGGCCTATAAGCTGACGGCCATGGCGGTCAGCGGCGCGATGGCGGCGATGGCGGGCACGTTTTACGCCCAGTATTACGGCTTTATTGATCCGGGCGTGGTATTTGCCGCGACGATTTCGGTGGAGGCGATCGTGCCCTGTATCATCGGCGGCGCCGGGACCCTCGGCGGGCCCCTCCTGGGCGCGCTGATCATCGTGCCGCTGCAGGAGCTGAGCAACAGCCTGTTTGAGGATGTCCATGGGCTGAATATGGTGATCTACGGACTGCTGATCGTGGTATTCGTCATGTTCTGCAGGGACGGAATCTACGGCACTGCCATAAAACGGATGAGAGGGGTGGAGACATGACAGAACTGCTGAACGTAATGGAGGTGTGCAAATCTTTTCAGGGCAATCTGGCAGTGGACCATGCCTCGCTGACGGTGGAGGACGGGAGCATCACGGGGCTGATCGGCGCCAATGGAGCGGGAAAAACCACATTATTCAACTGTGTCTCCGGATACTACAGGGCGACATCAGGGCGGATTTTCTTCCAGGACAGAGAGATTCAGCGCCTGCAGTCCCAGAAGCTGTGCCGTATGGGAATCGCCCGGACCTTTCAGATTGTCAGGCCCTTCGGGATGCTGTCGGTGCTGGACAATGCGGTGGTAGGCGGATTTAACAGGGCCTCCGGCAGAAAAGAAGCCTACGAGACAGCGGAGAAATGCCTGGATATCGTGGGCCTGACAGATAAAGCCCAGGTGCCGGCGGCAGTGCTGAACGCCGGGGAGCAGAGAAAGCTGGAGCTGGCCAGAGCCCTGGCTACCCGGCCCCGGCTCCTGCTCCTGGACGAGGTGATGGCCGGGCTGATGCCGGCGGAATCCAAGGAAATGATCGCCCTGATTGAAAAGGTACATGAAGGGGGAATCACGATTTTTATGATCGAACATATCATGCCGGTCATAATGGGACTGTCCCATCATATCTATGTGATGGAACGGGGAAAGATCATCGCGGACGGCAGCCCGAAAGAGGTGGCGGATAATCCCCGGGTGATCGCTTCCTATCTGGGAAAAGGGACAGGGGGAAGGGTATGCTGAAGGTCAGAGATTTACATGTGAGAATCGGAAATCTGAAAATTATACAGGGTGTTTCCCTTGACGCGGCGGCCGGGGAGATCGTCTCCCTGATGGGGGCCAACGGTTCGGGGAAAACCACGCTGATGCGGGCTGTCTCCGGACTGGGCCATATCACGGCGGGACAGGTGGAATTCCTGGGAGAGGATATCACCGGATGGCCCTCGGAGAAAATCGTGGAAGCCGGCCTGATTCAGGTGCCGGAGGGGCGGAAGCTGTTTCCCCTGATGACGGTGCGGGAGAATCTGGAGATCGGCGCCCATAACAGGCGGGCCCGGGCAAGGGAGAAGGGCAATCTGGAATATGTCTACACCCTGTTCCCGGAACTGAAGGATATCAGCAGCCAGCCGGCCGGGGACCTGAGCGGCGGCCAGCAGCAGATGGTGGCCATCGGCCGGGGTATGATGGCAGAGCCGAAGCTGCTGATCCTGGATGAACCCTCCATCGGCCTCTCGCCCATCATGACCCAGAAGGTGTTTGAGGCGGTGACGGAGATTCATCAGAAGGGAACAGCGGTGCTGATCGCCGAGCAGAATATTGCCGATGTGCTGGAGATCGCCGACAGAGCCTATGTGATGGAGCAGGGGATGATCCGGTTAAAGGGCAGCGCCCGGGAAATGCGGGAGAGCGAGGAGATCAAGACCATGTATCTGGGGCTGTAAAGGCAGGAAGGGACTGGCAGGACAGTGAAATCCGGAAGACGGAAAGAGAAAAGAAGAGAGCAGGAGGGATGAGGATGGATAAACTGATTAAGAACGGGCAGATTGTATATGAGACAGCGGTGGAGAGAGGAGATATTCTGATCCGGGGAGAGAAGATCGCCGCGATTTTCGCGCCGGGAGAATATGCGGGAGAAGCTGAGGTGATTGATGCCGACGGCCTTTATGTGATGCCGGGAACCATCGATCCCCATCAGCACCTGGGCCTCTATAAAAATCTGGGAGACGCCTTCCGCATGGATACGCCCAGACAGGCCATCGGCGGCCTGACGACCCTGATCAATTATCACCGGGGAAAGGGAGATTACTATGAGACCGTCCGGGAGGCCATCACGGAGGGGGAAGAAAACAGCCTGGTGGACTTTGCCTACTCCCTGGGACTGTGCGCCAAAGAGCATCTGAGGGAGCTGGAGGGCTATGTGGAGAAGCTGGGCATTACATCCTTTAAATTCTTCTTTGACAAACAGGACATCGCCCATACATTTTATGACATTCCGAAGGAAGAGGCCCTGACACTGGATAAGGCGGACTTTTACTTTATTCTCAAGCAGCTGCGGGAGATCTCGCCGGAGCTGCTCCTCTGTGTCCACTGCGAGGACGCTGATCTCTTCCGGGCTCTCCAGCAGGCGGTGAAAGAGGCGGATGACCCTGATGACCGGTACTCTCTGACAGGATTTGAGAAGACACGGCCCGGGTGGGTGGAGACCATTACCGTCGGCGACACGATGTGGCTCAACCATGTGGCGGACGGCAATCTGTATGTGGTGCATACCTCCGCAGCCTCCTCAGTGGAAATGTATGAGACCTTATCCCGGGTTCTGCGGGGGAAGGTGACGCTGGAAACCTGCCCTCACTATCTGCTGCTGACGAAGGATTCCCTCTGCGGCCTGATGGGGAAAGTCAACCCGCCCCTGCGGACAGCCGCTGACAATGAGGCCTTGTGGGAAGGCATCCGCAGCGGCAGCATCCGGACCATCGGCACAGACAATGTGCCGGTGCGCAGAGAGAAACGGTATGAGCCCGGGGATGATATCTGGGGCGTATATGTGGGCTTCGGCGGTCCCGGCATGATTCTGCCTTCCCTGATCAGCGAGGGCTATCATAAACGGGGAATTCCCCTGACTACCCTCTCCAGGGTCAACAGCACAAACACAGCCCGGATTTTCCTGCTGCGGGACAAAGGGGTGATCGCTCCCGGATACGATGCGGATCTGGCCCTGGTAGACCTGGACTGGGAGCGGGAGATCACGCCGGAGCTCTTCGGCGACAGCGACTTCTCCGTATACGAAGGCATGAAGCTGAAAGGCTGGCCCCGCTATACCATCAGCAGGGGCGAAATCATCCAGAAAGACGGCGTAATCACAGCACAGCCGGGGCGGGGGAGATATATACGGCGGTATGCTGCCGAGGCGAGTGCGTATCCCCGCAGATGAATCAATATTGCCCGGACAGAAAAGAAATGGTATTATTACAGGGTAAGTGATGTTTCTGAAATGGAGTGACGGGAATGAACAATGATCAGCTGATACAACGTTTTCAAATTGAACGAAAAAAATTTGACCGTTCCGGCATCTACGCATTTGCCCAGCGAACGTTGGCTTATCACTCCAATAAAATAGAGGGGTCAACTCTGAATGAGGAACAGACGGCGGCCTTATTTGACACCGGAATGCTTCCGCCCAGTGACGGTTACTACCGGGCAAAAGATGTGGAGGAAATGAACGGCCATTTTCTGATGTTCAACAAGATGGTGGATACGCTGGATGAGCCGCTGACAGAAAAATTAATCAAACAGTTTCATTATGAACTGAAAAACGGCGTGTTTGAGGACCGGGCGAATGGTTACGCAATCGGCGCCTATAAAGAGCGGCCGAATATGATCGGAATGTACCAGACAGTTACTCCCGCAGAGGTAGCTGAAAAGATGGAGGAACTTTTAATATGGTATCACAGGACTGCTGAGAAAACACTGGCAGTCATGGCAGAATTCCATGCCCGGTATGAATGTATCCATCCCTTTCAGGACGGAAACGGAAGGACAGGGCGCCTGATCCTGTTTCGGGAATGCCTGAAAGAGAGTATGGTTCCGGTGGTTATAGAGGATCGGAACCGGATGCGGTATATCCAGGGGCTGAAAGCATATCAGGATACGAAAAAGACAGAGATACTGGAAAAATTGTTTGCAGAGGAACAGGAGATGTATAAAGAGAAGGTCAGGTACTTTCTGGACAGTTATAATTGACAGATATCGGCACATCGGTCAGCAGAAAATTCCCCGGAGCATATTTCTTTCATATGCTGCCGGGGATTTCCAGTGGCATCCCTGAATGAACGCCGCATATCCGGCGGCGGACTTTCAGAGTAAAAACATGAGCCAAAGATCATGCTTACAGGGCCAGACAGCTACAGCAAAGCCATGTACCGCTCCCGGTCCTCTTCAGAGAGTCCCAGGAGTTTCATCGCTTCCTCTGCCGACAGATTTAGATTACCCATCAGGCTTCGGACAGCTTCCGCCATCTTTTCCTGTTCTTCCTCACGGCCTTCTCTGCGGCCTTTTATGAGACCTTCTTCCATTCCTTCTTCACGTCCCTCTTGGCGAAGCGTTTTCTCATGAAGCTTTTCGTTATATTCTGTTAAAATCATTCCTGTCACCTCCGCTTTATGCTTGATCAGATAGTCTCTCAGAATATTCTTCTCAATACAGGTATCGATTGCCGCCGCGGCCGCTTCTGTGATTTCCTTTCCTGCCGCCTGTTCACGGCGGATCAATGTGATCAATGTGGTATAGCCCCTCAGTGGTTCACATTTGTTCAGCAGCTCCAGGTTGTTTCCCGGATTGATGTTCAGCACACGGATTGTCCACTCGTAGCCTTCCGCAGGAGCGGCGAAGGCGTCAGACAGGCGGTATATACTCTGTTCCGGCGCCTGCTCTGTCCCGTTATACAGAACATAATACTGAGGGGCCGGGATCCTGACCAGCGCTCTTCCATAGATATCCTTCTGATTCTTTGCCAGCCATCCCTCATATTCCCTGGCAAAGTAAAGCAGACCCCGCAGGGGCATGTTGGGGGGTCAGAATAATTGGTGCCGTTGACTGCGTTAAACAGAGACAGTGCGTTCTGTTTATCAGAGAACAGGTCGCAGAACAGCCGGTCCTTGTGATCCCGCCTGACATGAGGGCTGGAATCAGAAGTCTGGTGATGTTTTCGCCCCGGAACCGTTTGGCTGTTTTGATACGGCCTGTTCTGATCAGTATTGTGACACATACTTATCATCTTCCCTTCTTAAATTTTATCATGGATTTTCTGATAAAACAATTATCTCACAAAAGATAAAATTTTTGGTGCCGGACGGGGAGGCAACGCTCTGGGGCACAGCGCCATATGGGCAGGACATTCTGTCGCTTAATTCTCGGCCCGAACAGGTACTAAGCAGATTTCGAGGCGGTTTTGCAGAACCGGACTTATCTTCGGGGAAAGCCTGATGCTTTCCCCTCAGGAAGTCCTCGACAATCGGTCTCGTAAACCGATTGTCGTCTGAAAAACCGCCTCGAAATCTGCAAGTACCTGTAAATCGGGCCTCCATATGCGGCAGAATGTCCTGCCCATATGGCGCTGTGCCCCAGAGCGTTGCCTCCCCGTCCGGCGGTTCTGGATATTGGCCGCTGAACAAAAACACAACGCTGCGGCTGCTGATGCCGTCCGGGGTGAATAACAGTCCCCGAACAAAAACATCTCCCATAAATTTATTCCATTTTCCCCATGACAAATTGACTTTTATATATGAAAAAGGTATAATACAAAAGTGAATTGCATACGAGAAAAACAGGGAAACAGGTGCAAATCCTGTGCAGTGCCGCTGCTGTAATAGAGGAGCCTTATACAGAAACCACTGGCCCAGGCCGGGAAGGGGTATCGGGCGAAGATGCTAAAGCCAGAAAACCTGAATTTGTCCGAAGGTTACGTGCCATAACCCGGGCAGGAAAGACAGCATGGGAATTTTTAATGAATGATTGAAAGAGCATGTGAACAATGGCATGCTCTTTTTTATTCCGCAGAAAGATTTCTGACGGGAAACTTTCCGGCGGAAAATCTGCCGCTGAAGCGGCTGTGCCAGGTGCAGGAGTTTCCCGGGCGGAACGGTTTGTTCTCAGATGTGGGAACAGCGGGATATGCACAAGCGGGTTTTGAAAAAATGACGGGAGGGTATTTCAGTGCATAAAACAGGGCTGGAGGACAGCTATGTCATCCGGAATAATAAAAAACTGAGACGGGGGTATACCACAGGCTCCTGTGCGGCGGCTGCGGCGAAGGCGGCTTCTTATATGCTGCTGGGCGGGGAGGCAGTGCCGGAGGTGCTGCTGATGACGCCGAAGGGGATTCAGCTGAATCTGGAAATCCTGGATGTGGCAAAGGGAGAAAACTGGGTTTCCTGTGCTGTCCGGAAGGACGGAGGCGATGACCCGGACGCTACCAACGGGATTCTGGTCTATGCCCGGGCAGAGAAGCGGCAGGAGCCGGGGATTGGCCTGGACGGCGGGACCGGTGTGGGCCGGGTGACAAAGCCGGGCCTGGAGCAGCCGGTGGGAAGCGCCGCCATCAATAAGGTGCCCAGGGAGATGATCTGCCGGGAGGCTCAGGCAGTCTGCGATCATTTCGGATATGAGGGCGGTCTGGATATTGTGATTTCTATCCCGGAAGGAGAACGGGTGGCTGAAAAGACCTTTAATCCCCGACTGGGCATTGTGGGCGGCATCTCGGTGCTGGGCACCAGCGGGATCGTGGAGCCGATGAGTGAGTCGGCCCTGATCGAGAGCATCCGGATTGAGATGAATATGCGGCTGGCCCAGGGGGCGGAGTATCTGCTGATTACGCCGGGCAATTATGGGGAGACCTTCCTGAAAGAGCATATGAACCTGGATCTGTCCTCCTTTATGAAGTGCAGCAATTTCGTGGGCGAAACCATTGATATGGCTGTGGACGGCGGAGCGAAGGGGATTCTCTTCGTGGCCCATATCGGAAAGTTTATCAAGGTGGCCGGGGGAATCATGAATACCCATTCCCGGTCAGCGGACGCCAGGGCGGAGCTGATGGCCGCGGCGGCGGCTCATGCCGGCGGAGATTATGAACTGGTGAAGCAGATCCTGGACACCATCACCACAGAGGAGGCGGTGGGGCTGCTGAAGGAGGCCGGGCTGCTGGAACCGGCCATGTCCTGGGTGACAGGCCGGATTCACCATTATCTGAACCACCGGGCATATGACAGGCTGAAAATCGGCGCGGTGATTTTCTCCAATGAATATGGTTATCTGGGAGAGACACCCTGTGCCGGTGAATTAAAAGATATCCTGAGAGCCGGACAGGAAACCTGACTGGCGCCAGAAACGTCATAATAAAAATTATTATGACGTTTCCTATAAAATAAAAAGAAAAGAGAGAGGTAACGACATGGCAGGAAAATTGTATGGAATCGGAGTTGGCCCGGGAGACCCGGAGCTGCTGACACTGAAGGCAGTGCGCATCATCCGGGAGAGCGAGGTAATAGCGGTTCCCGGAACAGTGAAGGAAGAAAGTGTGGCTTATAAGATTGTAAAGCAGGCCGTTCCCGAGCTGGACGAAAAAGAGATCATTGCGGTGCCCATGCCTATGACAAAGGACAAAGCCCTTCTGGAGGAGAGTCACGAGAAGGGTGCGAAGATGGTGGAGGAGATTCTGGACAGCGGCAGAAATGTGGCTTTCCTGACCCTGGGAGATCCCACTGTATACGCGACTTATATTTATATCCACAAACGGGTGGAGAAGGCAGGTTATGACACGGAGATTATCAGCGGTATCACTTCCTTCTGCGCGGTTGCGGCCAGACTGAATATCGGGCTGGTGGAGAAGGCGGAGCCCCTCCATGTGATCCCTGCTTCCTATCAGATTGAGGACGCGCTGAAGCTGCCGGGAACCAAGGTGCTGATGAAGGCGGGCAAGAAGATGAAGAGCGTGAAGGAAACGCTGAAAGCCATGCCGGACTGTCAGGTGATGATGATTGAGAACTGCGGCATGGAGAATGAGAAGATCTACCGTTCCGCAGACGAGATTGATGAGAACGCGGGATATTATTCGCTGATTATTGTCAGGGAAACCCAGGAATAAACAGAGGGAAAAGTTCAGGATTTAGAAGGAGGATCAACATGGTACATTTTGTGGGAGCGGGATCAGGCGCGGCTGACCTGATTACGGTAAGAGGCATGAAGCTGCTGGGAGAGGCGGATGTGATTATTTACGCCGGTTCCCTGGTGAATCCCCAGCTGCTGGATTATAAAAAAGAGGAATGCGCGGTGTATAACAGCGCGGAGATGACCCTGGAGGAAGTAATTGATGTGATCGTGAAGACAGAGGCAGCAGGACAGATGACAGTCCGTCTCCACACCGGAGACCCCTGCCTCTACGGAGCCATCAGGGAGCAGATGGACATTCTGGACGAGAAGGGCATCTCCTATGATGTGTGCCCCGGCGTCAGCTCCTTCAGCGGCGCGGCTGCGGCTCTGAATCTGGAGTATACCCTGCCCAATGTATCCCAGAGTGTGATTATCACCAGGATGGCAGGACGGACACCTGTGCCGGAGCGGGAGGAGATCGCTTCCTTTGCCGCCCACCATGCGACGATGGTGATTTTCCTGAGCACCGGTATGCTGGAGAAGCTGTCTCAGCGGCTGATCGAGGGCGGCTATGAGCCGGATACCCCGGCGGCTATTGTATATAAGGCTACCTGGCCCGATGAGAAAAAGGTGGTATGCACTGTGGAGACCCTGGCTCAGACGGCAAAGGACAACGATATCCGCAAGACTGCCCTGATTATCGTCGGGGATATCGTGGCCCACAGACATTATGACCGGTCCGAGCTGTACAACCCGGCCTTTACCACAGAGTTCAGGAAGGCAAGCATATAAATGAGACTGTCGCTGATCAGTTTTACCAGACATGGCGCCATGGTCTGCCAGACCTTATTTTACGGATTTTTAAAAGGAGGGCATGACTGCCGGGCCTGGGGAATGGCGAAATATGCCGCTGCGTATGGTCTTACACCGCTGGAGGAGCCTCTGGCCCGGTGGTGTGAAAAAGGGTTCGCCGAGGCGGACGCCCTGGTGTTTGTAGGGGCCTGCGGCATCGCGGTCCGGGGGATCGCGCCCTTTGTGAAGGATAAGCGGACAGACCCGGCAGTGGTGGTGACGGATGAGCAGGGCAATTATGTGATCTCCCTCCTGTCCGGTCATATCGGCGGCGCCAATGAGCTGGCGGTGAAGGTGGCGGAGATGACCGGCGGCGTGCCGGTGGTGACCACTGCCACTGATGTGAACGGTCTGTTTGCCGTGGATGTCTTTGCCCGGCAGAATGGGATGGTCATTGAAAATATGAAGTATGCCAAGGCAGTGTCGGCAGCTCTGCTGGACGGGGAGCCGGTGGGCTTTGCCAGCCGGTTTCCGGTGCGGGGAGAGATTCCGCCTCAGCTGCTGGCGGAAGGAGGAGGCGGCAGGCCCGGGACGCGCCCCCGCCTGGGTATCGCAGTGACGCTGGATGAGACGGATCAGCCCTATCCTGACACCCTCCGTCTCTATCCCAGGATCGTGACGGCGGGCATCGGCTGCCGGAGAGATACGCCGGCGGAGCTGATCGAGGAGAAGGTGCTGGAGGCTCTGGCCCTTCACCATATGCCGGTCTGCTGTCTGGCCGGGGCGGCCAGTATCGACCTGAAAGCCCGGGAGGAGGGGATTCTGGCCTTCTGCCGGAAGTACGGTCTCCCCTATAGGGTTTACACGGCACAGCAGCTTCAGGCAGTTCCGGGAGATTTCTCTCCCTCTTCTTTCGTCTCCTCTGTGACCGGAGTGGACAATGTATGTGAGCGGGCGGCGGTGCTGGCCTCAGGAGGCGGCAGGCTGCTGCAGAAAAAATATGTCGGGGACGGGGTGACTGTGGCCCTGGCGGTAAAAGATTGGAGTGCTGATTTTGAATAAATTATATGTAGTGGGCATCGGCCCCGGTGAATATGAGCAGATGACAATTAAGGCGGCGGAAACGCTGAAAAACTGTGATACCATTATCGGTTATACCGTATATGTGGATCTGGTGAAGGAGCATTTCCCCGGGAAGGAATTCCTGACTACTCCCATGACAAAGGAAGTGGACCGGTGTGTCATGGCCTTCGATGAGGCGATGAAAGGAAAAACCGTGGCGATGATCTGCAGCGGCGACGCCGGCGTGTACGGCATGACCGGGCTGATCTATGAGATCGGAGAGCGGTATCCCGATGTGGAGGTGGAAGTGGTGACCGGCGTGACGGCAGCCATCGGCGGCGCCGGTGTTCTGGGTGCTCCGCTGATTCATGACTTTGCGGTGATCAGTCTGAGCGACCTGCTGACGCCCTGGGAGAAGATCGAGAAACGGCTGCTGAACGCCGCGGAGGCGGATTTCTGTACAGTGCTGTACAATCCCTCCAGCAAGAAGCGGAAGGATTATCTCCAGAAAGCCTGCGACCTGACGATGCAGTACAAGTCCCCGGAGACGGTGTGCGGCATCGTGGCCAATATCGGCCGTGAGGGAGAGACGGTGAAGGTGATGACTTTAAAAGAGCTGCGGGATACCCAGGTGGATATGTTTACCACGGTATTCATCGGCAATTCCCAGACAAAGAGAATCGGAGACAAGATGGTAACACCCAGAGGATACCGGAATGTATAAATGTTTGATTTTTGCCGGGACGGTGGAGGGACGCCGTCTGGCCGGCGACCTGGCGTCGGCAGGCGTCCTGGTGACTGCGTCCGTGGCTACAGAATACGGAGAAAAAATCATAGCGCCCCAGGAGGGGCTGACCGTCCATCAGGGACGGATGGATCAGGAAGAGATGGAAGCTTTTATGAAGGCAGGGGGATTCGGCCAGGTGGTGGACGCCACCCATCCCTATGCGGCGGCTGTCTCTGAGAATATCCGGGCAGCCTGCCGGAACACAGGCATTCCCTGCCTGCGTCTGCTCCGGGAGTCAGAGGAGGGAGACGGGGACTGGATCAGTGTTTCCTCTGCCAGGGAGGCGGCGGAGTATCTGAACCATACAGAGGGAAATGTGCTGCTGACCACAGGCAGCAAAGAGCTGAAAGAATTTACCATTGTAAAGGATTATCAGACCCGGCTTTTCCCCAGAGTGCTGTCTACAGCGGAGTCGGTCCTCTCCTGTGTGGAGCTGGGCTTCGAGGGAAAGAACCTGATCTGTATGCAGGGGCCTTTTAGTGAGGAACTGAATACAGCCATGCTCCGGCAGATCGGCGCCTCCTATATGGTGACCAAGGAGACCGGAAAAAGCGGCGGCTTCGGCGCCAAGCTGGCGGCGGCCAGAAAAGCAGGGGTGAAGGTGATTGTCATCGGACGCCCTGTCCGGGAGGAAGGGCTGAGCCCTGCAGCGGTCCGGGAAGTACTGGCTGAAAAATGGAATCTGACCTTCCCTGTGTCTGCCGGAAAGCCGGAGGTGATTCTGGCCGGCATGGGCATGGGCTCCCACGGGACGATGACAGTGGAAGCGGCAGAGGCCTGCCGGGAGGCAGACGCGGTGCTGGGAGCGGACCGGATGCTGGAATATCCCCGCAGCTTGGGAAAGCCGGTGTTCGCTTCCTATAAAAATGATGAATTAAAGGCTTATATCGACAGCCATCCCGAGTACCGGAAGGTGGTCATCCTCCTCTCCGGCGATATCGGCTTTTACAGCGGGGCGAAGAAGCTGCTCCGGTGCCTGGAGGGATATCCGGTGAAAACCATGCCGGGCATTTCCTCAGTGGTGTATTTCTGCGGCCGGCTGGGCATTTCCTGGGAGAATGTAAAGCTGCTGAGCCTCCACGGCAAGGAAGGAAATATGGTGGGCGCCGTGGCCCGGAACCGGAAGGTATTCGCCCTGACAGGAGGAACAGACGGGGTCAGCCGGATCTGCCGCCAGTTTGTGGAATACGGCCTTTCCCATGTGACAGTATATGTGGGGGAACGGCTGTCCTATCCTGATGAGCGGATCACCCAGGGCAGCCCGGCAGAGCTGGCGGAGCAGACTTTTGACAGCCTCTGTGTGGTGCTGGTGGAGAATCCGGAGGCGGGCAGCCTGCCGGTAACCCACGGACTGGACGATGAGCTGTTCATCCGGGGCAAGGTGCCTATGACCAAGGGCGAGGTGCGCAGTGTATCCCTCTCCCGGCTGCGGCTGAAACAGGATTCGGTGGTTTATGATGTGGGGGCGGGCACCGGTTCCGTTTCCATCGAGATGGCCCTCCAGGCCTGGGAGGGAATGGTATATGCCATTGAGAAGAATCCGGAAGCGGTGGCGCTGATCGGTGAAAACCAGAAAAAATTCCGGGCTTCCAATATCCAGGTGGTGGAAGGACTGGCGCCGGAGGCCATGGAGGATCTGCCTGCCCCCACCCACGCTTTTATCGGCGGCTCCTCAGGAAATCTGAAGGAGATTATGGAGCTGCTGCTGCGGAAAAATCCGGCCTGCCGGATCGTCATCAATGCCATTGCCCTGGAGTCAGTTGCGGAGACACTGAACTGTCTGAAGGCGCTGCCGGTGACCGATGTGGATATCTCCAGCGTCACTGCGGCCCGCTCCAAAGCTCTGGGCCGGTATCATATGATGATGGGTCAGAATCCGGTCTACATTATTTCCTGCACAGGAGGGTCTGACGATGATGATGCCTAGAATACTCCTGGGTGCCGCCTCCAGCGGCAGCGGGAAAACCATGATTACCTGCGGGATTCTCCAGGCCCTGGTGAATCGGGGACTGAAGGTATCCTCCTTTAAATGCGGGCCGGACTATATTGACCCCATGTTTCACACCAGAGTGATCGGCACCCGTTCCCGGAATCTGGATACCTTCTTTACCGGGGAGGAAGTGACCAA
Source organism: Candidatus Paralachnospira sangeri (assembly GCA_904397815.1). Taxonomy (GTDB): domain Bacteria; phylum Bacillota; class Clostridia; order Lachnospirales; family Lachnospiraceae; genus Paralachnospira_A; species Paralachnospira_A sangeri. The sequence continues at coordinate 22,273 of CAJFOT010000119.1, read as the reverse complement.
CTACCTGATGGCGAAAAACGCCGCCGGCACAGATATTTCTGTGATGGAGGGCGTGATGGGGTATTACGACGGCCTGGGCGGTATCTCAGACCGGGCCGGCGCCTATGACCTGGCCAGGGTGACGAAAACCCCGGCGGTGCTGATTGTGAATACAAAAGGAATGAGCCTGTCCATTCTGGCTTTAATCAAGGGCTTTCTGGAATTCCGGGAGGACAGCCAGATCAGAGGGGTGATCCTGAACCAGATTTCCCCGATGATTTACGGGGAGCTGAAAGAGCTGATCGAGGCTCAGCTGCCGGTGAAGGTGTACGGCTATGTGCCTGTGATTAAAGATTTTGTCCTGGAGAGCCGTCACCTGGGGCTGATTATGCCCGATGAGGTGGCAGGGCTGTCTCAGAAGGTAAATGGCCTGGCAAACATTATGGAGGAAACCCTGGACATAGATGGGCTGATTGCGCTGGCGGGTACGGCTCCGGAGCCGGAGTATATAAAACCGATGATACCCAGGGCAGCGGAGGAAGCCGTGATCGCGGTGGCCAGGGACAGCGCCTTCTGCTTTTATTATCAGGATAATCTGGATGTGCTGGAGGAGATGGGCGCCCGGCTGGTGGAGTTTTCCCCCATTGCGGATAAGGCAGTTCCGGAAGAGGCTGACGGCCTGCTGCTTGGAGGGGGATATCCTGAGTTGTTTGCCAGGGAGCTGAGTGAGAATACCTCCATGCTGGCCAGCATCCGGCAGGCTGCGGCAGATGGGATGCCGGTGATGGCAGAGTGCGGCGGCTTTATGTATCTCCACCGGAAGATGGAGGGGATGGACGGCACCTCTTACCCGATGGCCGGGGTCATCGACGGCGAGGTGTACCGGACAGACCGGCTGAACCGGTTCGGCTATGTGGAACTGACAGCTGATGTGGATCAGATGATCGGCGTGGCCGGGGAGAAGGTGCGGGGCCATGAGTTCCATTACTTCGACAGCACCAGCTGCGGCGACAGCTTCCAGGCCAGGAAGCCGCTGCGGAAGCGGAACTGGAAATGCATCCATGGCACAGACCATATGGCGGTGGGCTTCCCCCATCTCCATTATTATTCCAACCTGAACGTGCCCTTCGGATTCGTATCCAGATGTGACAGCTGGCACATACGGCGGAACAGAAAATGACATAACAGTTCAGCCATGCAGAAAATGAAAAGACAGGAGCTGCGCAGCAGCGGATAACCTGTGCAGCATGCGGCCTGTGGCCTGCATGGCGGAACTGTTATAAAAGAACAGAAAGGATCAGAAAAAATGAATCTGCAGGAAGCGCTGGCGGCCATCAGGCCGCTGGACCAGGAGGCCGTCACACGATGCAAGGCCCACTGGGATAATATCGGGAAACCGCTGTACAGTCTGGGAAAGCTGGAGACAGTGACCGCCCGGATGGCGGGGATGTTTCGTACCAGTGATGTGCGGCTGAATAAAAAGGCGCTGGTTATTATGTGTGCCGATCACGGCGTGCTGGAAGAGGGAGTCAGCCAGTCCCCTGTGGAGGTGACAGCAGTGGTGGCGGAGAATTTTATGACCATGCAGGCCAGCGCCAGTATTATGGCGAAGGAGGCCGGCGTGGATGTATTTCCCGTTGATATTGCAGTAGCCCGGGACACCAGTATTATCAACCGGAAAATTGCCTACGGCACTGAAAATATGGCGAAGGGCCCGGCCATGACCAGAGAGCAGGCCATCCGGGGTATCGAGACAGGCATTAAGATGGCAGAAGAGCTGTGCCAGAAGGGCTATCAGATTATCTGCACCGGCGAGATGGGGGTGGGCAATACCACAGCCTCCAGCGCCATGGCGGCAGTGATGCTCCATGAATCAGTGGAAAAGGTGACTGGCAGAGGTTCCGGGCTGACAGACCAGGGACTGGAGAAAAAAATTCAGGTGATTAAGCGGGTGCTGGACTTCCATCGGAAGGAGATGGATCCGGAGGATCCCATCGATGTGCTGCGCCGGGTAGGCGGCTATGAGATCGCCGGGATGGCCGGACTGTACATCGGCGGGGCGGCCTGCGGCGTCCCGGTGGTGATCGACGGCATGATCTCAGCGGTAGCGGCGCTGACTGCCTGCCGGATCGACAGCAGGGTACGGGATTATATGGTACCCTCCCATGTGTCAAAGGAGCCGGCAGGGGCCATGATGCTGGAGGCCCTGGATATGACGCCTTTCCTGACCTGCGGGATGCATCTGGGAGAGGGCAGCGGCTGTCTGATGCTGATGCCCCTGCTGGATATGGCGCTGGCAGTCTATCACAGCATGAGTACCTTTGAGGAGATCAACATCGACGCCTATGAGCCATATGAGCAGCAGTGAGACTGGCTGAACTGTTACAGAAAATGAGGTGAGTGAACATGCTGGCACTGATAACCGGCGGCAGCGGCAGCGGAAAGTCTGCCTATGCGGAAAATTTGTCGGTGGCCTGCCATCAGAGCGGGGATGCCATGATTTATATCGCGACCATGTATCCCTTTGATGAGGAGAGTCACAGGCGAATCGCCCGCCACAGGGAGATGCGGAAGGATAAAAATTTTGATACAGTTGAGTGTTTTACCCATTTAAGCAGTGTCCGGCTGGAACGCCCGACCACAGTGCTGCTGGAATGTATGTCCAATCTGACGGCCAACGAAGTATTTCAGGAGGAGGGCGCCGGCGAAAGGACAGTGGAAGCGGTGATGGAAGGGGTAAAGAGGCTGGCGGAGCAGGCGGAACACCTGATTATCGTCTCCAATGAGCTGTTCTCTGACGGGATTGCATATGATCCGGAGACGGACCGTTACCTCCGGTATCTGGGGGAGATCAACCGGCAGATCGGACAGAGGGCGGATCTGGCGGTGGAAGTGGTGTATGGGATTCCTGTGTATCATAAGCTGCCGGAGGATCCTGCTCTGAGGGAAATTATGAAGAAAACAGGCTGGGGAGGCGCTGACCGATGATCAAAACATTGTGGAGGGCGATGGTGATTTCCTTCGCCATGTATTCTAAAATTCCCATGCCGAAGGTGGACTGGACAGAGGAAAATATGAAGTATTCCATGTGCTTTTTTCCTGCGGTCGGCATGGTGATCGGCGCGCTGGTGGCGCTGTGGGGCTGGTTTGGCCAAATCAGCGGCATGTCCCAGCCCTTTCATACGGCGGTGATCCTGCTGATTCCTGTGGTGATCAGCGGCGGCATCCATCTGGACGGTCTGCTGGACACGGCGGATGCCATGAGCTCCTGGCAGACGAAGGAGCGGCGGCTGGAGATCCTGAAGGATTCCAATTCCGGCGCTTTTGCGGTGATTACCTGTGTCTGCTACTTCCTTCTGGCCTACGGGGTCTGGACGGAAGTCAGCGGGAAGGAGCTGTACGTGCTGGCCCTGGGCTTCGTCCTCTCCCGTTCCTTCAGCGGCTTTTCAGTGGTGACCTTTCAGTGTGCCAGAAATACCGGGCTGGCGGTGGCCTTTGCGAAGCCGGCCCAGAAAAAAACAGTGCGGCTGGTGATGGTTCTCCACATTCTGGTATGTGGGATTCTGATGTGCGTCATCTCCCCTGTGCTGGGCGGAGCCGCCCTGATCGCAGCGGCGGCGGTATTCGGGTATTACCGGTATATGTCCTATACTTATTTCGGCGGGATAACAGGAGACCTGGCAGGATTTTTCCTCCAGGTATGTGAGCTGGCCATGGCGCTGGCGGTGGTGATTGCAGGGAGGTTGTTATGATATTGGTAATAGGCGGGGCCTATCAGGGCAAGCTGGATTATGTCTGTCAGACATTTCATGTGGAAAAAAGCCAGACGGCGGACGGTGAAAGCTGCAGCCCGGAAGAGATCAGCCGGGCGGCGGTGCTGAATCATTTTCATCTGCTGGTGAAACGGCTGGTAAAAGAGGGGAAGGATCCTTTTGAGGCAGTCAGGCAGATCCTGGCGGAAAATCCGGATCTGATTATCATCAGCAATGAGCTGGGATACGGCGTGGTGCCGGTGGACGCCTTTGACCGGGCCTACCGGGAGGCCACAGGCCGGGTGTGCTGCATGCTGGCACAGGAGGCTGTTCAGGTACACCGGGTAGTCTGCGGTCTGGGGCAGGTATTGAAAGGATGAGAGGGGCGGAAACACAGACCGGACAGATGACCGGTGCGGAGATGCTGCCCGGAGCCGGCATCCTGCAGTCGGAAAGCTTTATGTTCCGGCTGGCGCTGGTCCGTCACGGAAAGACGCCGGGAAACACCCGGGGCCGGTACATCGGTACAACTGATGAGTCTCTGTGCGGAGAAGGACGGAAGGAACTGGAAGAAGGGCTGAAAAAGGGCGTGTATCCTGAAGCGGAGCTGATCTTTTCCAGTCCCATGAAGCGGTGCCTGGAGACAGCCGGGATTTTGTGGCCCGGACAGCAGCCCGCGGTGATCCCCGGTTTCCGGGAGTGCGACTTCGGATTGTTTGAGAATAAAAATTATCAGGAATTAAACGGAGATCCGGCCTATCAGGCGTGGATCGACAGCAACGGCACCCTGCCCTTTCCCGGCGGGGAGAGCAGGGAGGAAGCGGCCCGCCGGGCGGCGGAGGGCTTCCGGCAGATGGCGGCGGTATGCCGGGACCATCGGATCCGTCAGGCGGCGCTGGTGGCTCACGGAGGCACCATCATGAGCCTGATGGAGCAGTTTGCTGTACCCCGCCGGGATTATTATGACTGGCAGGTAAAAAATGGCTGCGGCTTTATAACAGAGGTAAAGATCGAGTATGAAACTATCACTATGCGCGTTGATACTGGGATATCTCCTTGATCTGGCGATCGGAGACCCCCATTTTCTGTGGCATCCCATTCGGGCGGTGGGAGCGCTGATTGACAAGTCCGAAAAAATGCTGAGAAAAGTCTTTCCCAGGACAGAGAAGGGAGAACTGTGGGGCGGGGCATGCCTGGTGCTTATCGTCGCCGGCATCACTACCGGCGCGGCGGCGCTGCTGCTGGCAGCGGCCCAGTGGGTCAGTCCCTGGCTGCGTCTGGCGCTGGAGACGGTTATGTGTTATCAGATCCTGGCCACCAGAGCACTTCGGGATGAGAGCATGAAGGTTTATGACGCCTTAAAGACCGGCACCCTTCAGGACGGAAGAAAGGCGGTTTCCATGATCGTGGGACGGGATACCGACCGGCTGGACGAGGAAGGGGTGACGAAGGCGGCTGTGGAGACAGTGGCGGAGAATACCTCTGACGGCGTGATCGCCCCGATGCTTTATATGGTGATCGGCGGCGCGGTTCTGGGATTTTTCTATAAAGCGGTCAATACCATGGATTCCATGGTAGGATATAAGAATGACCGGTATCTGTATTTCGGCCGGGCGGCGGCGAAGTTTGACGATGTGGTCAACTATATTCCTGCCAGAATTTCTGCCTGGCTGATGATTCTGGCCTCTTTCCTGTGCGGTCTGAATGGGAAGAAGGCGTATCAGATTTATAAGAGAGACCGCTATAACCATGCCAGCCCCAATTCCGCCCATACAGAGGCGGTGATGGCAGGGGCCTTGGGGGTACAGCTGGCAGGGGACGCCTGGTACTTCGGCGTATTACATAAAAAGAAAACAATCGGTGACCCGGACAGACCTGTGTCCGTGGAGGACATCGTCCTGGCCAACCGGTTATTATATATGACGGCGGCGGCAGCCATCCTGATCTTCGGGTGTCTGAAAGCAGTGCTCCTGCTGTGGCTGGCATAGCGCCGGAAAAAAGAAGGAATAAGTTCAGCGGGCCGCGGGACGGCGCCGCAGGGAGGAAGGAAAAAAGGATGCAGAAGCATGGAGGAGATGTATACAGGCAGCATTACCGGATGGACTATTCTGTGAATGTCAATCCCCTGGGTACGCCTGAATCGGTGATGGCGGCAGCCTGCGAGGGAATCCGCCACTCAGCCCAGTACCCGGATGTGGACTGCGGCGCGCTGCGGGAAAAACTGGCAAAGGCAGAAAGGGTGGAAGGGAACCAGCTGATTTTCGGCAACGGGGCGGCTGACCTGATTTTTTCACTGGCCCTGGCGATGAAGCCGAAAACAGTGCTGCTGCCTGCCCCCACATTTGCGGAGTATGAGCAGGCAGTGAAGATTGTGGAGAGCAGAGTGATCCATCATGATCTGACAGAGGCGGAGGGGTTCGTCCTGGACGGCCGGCTTCTGGAGAAGATTACGCCGGAGGTGGACATGGTATTCTTATGCAACCCCAACAACCCTACCGGCCTGCCTGTGGGAAAGAGGCTGATGGCGGAAATCCTGGAGAAATGTGCCGCCTGTCAGGCTATTCTGGTGGTAGATGAATGCTTTAATGAGTTTCTGGACAGGCCGGGGGATTACTCGATGAAAGAATATCTGAACAGGTATCCTAATTTATTTATATTAAAAGCTTTTACCAAGGTATACGCCATGGCCGGGCTGCGGCTGGGCTACGGCCTCTGTGCCGATCAGGAACTGCTGGCCCGGATGCGGGAGGTGAATCAGCCCTGGAATGTGTCGATCCCTGCCCAGTACGCGGGGGTGGCGGCGCTGGATGAGACTGCCTATGTGAAACGGTGCAAGGATATGCTGTCCGGCGAGCGGGATTACCTGAAAGAGCAGCTGGAGCAGCTGGGATTCCGGGTGTTTGATTCCCAGGCAAATTATATCTTTTTCCATGCCTGGCCGGAACTGTGGCAGGAGATGGCGGACCGGGGCATCCTGATCCGGGACTGCAGCAATTTTGCGGGTCTGGAGGCAGGCTATTTCCGGATTGCGGTAAAGACACATGAGGAGAATAAAGAACTGATCAATACCATGAAGGAGGTCATAAAATGGCAAAGGCAATCATGATTCAGGGCACCATGTCCAATGCGGGCAAGAGTCTGCTGTGCGCCGGCCTGTGCCGGATCTTTAAGCAGGACGGCTACCGGGTGGCGCCCTTTAAATCCCAGAATATGGCGCTGAATTCTTTTATCACAGAGGAAGGGCTGGAGATGGGCAGGGCCCAGGTGATGCAGGCAGAAGCGGCAGGTATCAAGCCCTCCGTTCTGATGAACCCTATCCTGCTGAAACCCACCAATGACATCGGCTCTCAGGTGATCGTCAACGGTGAGGTGCGGGGCAACATGAGCGCCAGAGAATATTTCGCCTACAAGCACAACCTGGTGGATGATATCATGAAGGCCTACAATACCCTGGCCGCTGAAAATGACATCATCGTCATCGAGGGGGCGGGAAGTCCGGCGGAAATCAATCTGAAAACAGAAGACATCGTTAACATGGGGATGGCAAAGATGGCCAAGGCGCCAGTGCTTCTGGTGGGAGACATCGACCGGGGCGGCGTGTTCGCCCAGCTGATCGGGACTGCCATGCTGCTGGATGAGGATGAGAAACCCTATCTGAAAGGGCTGATTATCAATAAATTCCGGGGCGACAAGACCATCCTGGACCCCGGCATCGCCATGCTGGAAGAAAAAACCGGCATCCCGGTGGTGGGCGTAGCCCCTTATCTGAACATCGAGGTAGAGGACGAGGACAGCCTGACAGAGCGGTTTTCCGGCAACCAGGAGGTGGGGGTCATCGATATCGCAGTGATCCGTCTGCCCAGAATCTCCAATTTTACAGATTTCAATCCATTTGAGAGCATGAACGGTGTATCCCTCCGATACGTCCACCATGTATCCCAGCTGAAAAATCCAGATATGATCGTCATCCCCGGCACGAAGAACACCATGGAAGATCTGCTCTGGATGCGGCAGAATGGCCTGGAGGCAGCCATCCTGAAAGCGGCGGCAGAAGGAAAGATTATCTTCGGCGTCTGCGGCGGCTACCAGATGCTGGGCGAAACCCTGAGCGACCCCCATGGCGTAGAGGCAGGAGGATCCATCAGCGGTATGGGACTGATTCCTATGGATACCATTTTTGAGGAGGAGAAAACCAGAACCAGGGTGACTGGCACCTTCGGACAGACAGGCGGCGTGCTGAGCGACCTGTCCGGCGTCCATCTGGAGGGCTATGAAATTCATATGGGCGTGTCTGCCCTGAAGGAAGGGGCTCGTCCCATGACCCGGATTGAGGACTTTGTGGCGAAATCCGGCATGAAGGACGATGGAGCCCAGAAGGGAAATGTATACGGTACCTATGTACACGGTGTATTTGATAAAGAAGAAGTGGCGAAGGCAGTCATTACCTCCATCGCCAGAGAGAAGGGAATCGACGCCTCCGATATCACCGGCGTAGATTTCCAGGCGTTTAAGGAAACCCAGTATGATATCCTGGCGGCAGGGCTGAGAGAACACTTCGACATGGAGAAAATCTATCAGATTCTCAACGAGGGAATGCCGGAATAAGGAATAGAAAAGAAAGGAGAAAAAAGGAATGAAAATTGAACTGGAAAATGTCCTTCCCATGGATATAGAGAAGCGGAGCTTTGAGATCATCACCCAGGAGCTGGGAGATCGGAAGCTGGACCCGGAGCAGGAGCTGATTATCAAGCGGTGTATCCATACCAGCGCAGACTTTGAATATGCGGATTCCCTGTGCTTTTCAGAAAACGTGGTGCGGAAAGCCATGGAAGCCCTGAAAAACGGCGCTTCCATCGTAACCGATACCCAGATGGCAAAGGCCGGCATCAATAAGCGTGCCCTGGCTCGGTACGGCGGCGAGGTATACTGCTTCGTAGCAGATGAGGATGTGGTTCAGGCGGCGAAAGCCAACGGAACTACCCGTTCCACGGCCAACATCGACAAGGCGGCCGCTATGGGCAAACCCCTGATTTTTGCCATTGGCAACGCGCCCACGGCCCTGATTCGCATTTATGAGCTGGTGGAGGAAGGAAAGCTGAAACCGGAGCTGGTGATCGGCGTGCCGGTAGGCTTCGTCAATGTGGTCCAGTCCAAGGAACTGATTATGAAAACAGATGTGCCCTATATCGTAGCCAGAGGCCGGAAGGGCGGCAGCAATATCGCCGCCTGCATCTGCAATGCCCTGCTGTATAAAATCGATAACCGCAGAGATTAGTACATTCGTATGAATCCGGGGACTTTAAGTTGTTTTCAGAAGGAGGAAACAGAATGGTCGGTTTTTTCGTCAGACGATTCGTGAAAGATTATGAAAATACAGCAGATGAAAGGGTGCGGCAGGGATACGGCACCGTAGCCAGCATAACGGGAATCTGCCTGAATGTCCTGCTTTTTCTGGGCAAATATCTGGCCGGACAGATCAGCGGTTCCATCGCCATCACGGCAGATGCCTTTAATAACCTGTCAGACGCAGGCTCCTCAGTGATCACTCTGCTGGGATTCCGGATCGCGGCGAAAAAACCGGATCCCAATCACCCTTATGGCCATGGCCGAATGGAATATGTAGCCGGCCTGATCGTATCCTTTGCCATTCTGCTGATGGGGATTGAGCTGTTCCGGTCATCAGTAGAAAAAATCCTGTCACCGGAGCCGGTAGACGGCAGTCTGGCCGCAATTCTGGTGTTGGCTGCCTCTATAGGTGTAAAAATATACATGTTTTATTATAACAGAAAACTGGGCAAAAAAATCCATTCAGCGGCCATGAAAGCCACATCCATGGACAGTCTCAGCGACTCTGCCGCCACCTTTGTGGTTCTGGTCAGTGTGATGGTGATGAAAGTAACCGGCATCAATCTGGATGGTGTCAGCGGCTTGCTGGTATCCGCCTTCATTCTGTATGCAGGCTATGGGGCGGCGAAGGAGACTATCAGCCCGCTGCTGGGCCAGTCCCCTGAACCGGAATTCGTCCAGGCGGTGGAGAATCTGGTGATGGCCCATCCGGAGGTAATCGGCATCCATGACCTGATCGTCCATGACTATGGCCCGGGCCGGCGGATGATCTCCCTCCACGGAGAGGTGCCGGGAGACGGAGATATCTTTGTCCTCCATGATGTGATTGATTCCATCGAGAAAGAACTGCAGGAAAAGCTGGGATGCAATGCAGTGATCCACATGGATCCTATCGCCACAGATGATGAGACTGTAAACGCCATGAAAGAAAAAGTGCTGGAGGCGGTAGGCAAAATCAGCCCTGAGATCACCATCCACGATTTCCGCATCGTCCACGGTCCTACCCATACCAATGTCATCTTTGATGCAGTCGTTCCCTTCGGGTTTCATATGGAAGACGATGAAGTGAAGAAAGCACTGGAAAAAGAAGTGCGGGAGATGGAAGGAAACTGCTATCCGGTGATTACCATTGATAAAGGATACAGCGGTGTGTGATGTCCAGTTCTTCCGCGATCCGCTCCGGCTGTCGGGAGCCGGCACGTTTTATGGTTCGGTTTGCCCGTTTGATGATCTCATCTGTACTGTTCAGCTGCATGATTTTGTCCCTCCTCGCATACAGGTATCAGGTAAGACAAAAACCGGAGCGGGCCTATTGTTTGTCCAGATATTTTTTAGGGGTGTATTTTTTGTTTTTCTTTTTGGCGTCCACATAGGCCTGCTGTACCGCCAGCATCAGTGCGTCCATGTCTTCTTCTGCCATTTCGCCGCCGGCGAACAGCCCGGTCAGCTCCTGAACCAGTTTTTCAGCGCTCTTTCGGCCGCGGTAGCCAAACTGTTCTCCAGGTTCTATGATAAAAGTTTCATCCGGTCTGAAAAGTTCGGAAGTATTCAGGGCTTCTGACAGCTTTTCATATACTTTTTTGGTCCGGGGCAGCGCCCGGTCTGTTTCCCAGGAGGTAATCGTCCGCCGGGAGACGCCGATTTTTTCGGCCAGATCATCCTGGGACATATTCAGTTTTTTGCGGGCTTCTCTGATTTTTTCACCGAAAGTCATTGAGATTGTCACTCCTTTGCTATACTTGGGAAGCTAAAACTCCATAAAACACTTAACAAGAGAAAATAAACTACCTATAATAATGAATGAGAAATTTAACTACTCATAGTTTACAGTGAACTTTTCATGATGTCAAGATGCAATATCTGGAAAAGAATAAAAAATCCAGAAAATGGATAGAATAAGCTGCGATAAGGTGGTGAATGTTTATGGAAATGGCTGCCCGGGAATCTTTGAAGGATATTCAGGAGGTTCTGGCTGAGGTAGAAGGGGAAGAATGTAAAACATCAGATGAAAAAGTCAGGCTGTTTTTACAGAAGATCGGCAATCCTTATTTATATAAGGTAGGAACTGTGACGGTCAGAGTTTCATTTGCCGGAAGAATGAGCATAGACGATTGCTTTGCGAATTTCTTGTCGGCACTGTAACAGATTGGAAGAAAAAATGAACGAAAGAACTGGAATCCGGCTGAAATCTGTGGTATATTAAAGAAGGACGAAATCAGCGGAACTCCGGTTCTTTCTCGGTTTTACCGAACATAGAACAGGAGTGGCGCATTATGAATAAAACAGAGGATAAGATTTACAGAGCCGCCATCTATGTCAGGTTATCGAAAGAAGATGGCGACTCTTTTTCTTTCGGAAAAAAAGAGAGTGACAGCATTACAAATCAGAAAGCGCTGATTCAGAACTGGCTGGAAAAGATGCCTGACATTGAAATCACAGCGGTTTTTGAAGATGACGGTTATACAGGAACGAATTTTGACCGGAAAGGTTTCCAGGAGATGGTAGAGTCGATCAGGCAGCGCCGGATCGACTGTGTCGTGGTAAAAGACTTTTCCCGGCTGGGCAGGGATTATCTGGAAGCTGGAAAATATATTGAAAAAATTTTCCCTGCGATGGGCGTCAGGTTTATCTCAATTAATGACGACTACGACAGCCTGTATCCGAAAGGGCAGACAGACAGCTTAATTGTGCCCTTCAAGAATCTGATGAATGAGCAGTACAGCCGGGACACTTCAGGAAAAACCTGCAGCGCTCTGCGGGTAAAGCGTCAGCAGGGGATGCTTGTGTCGAATTTTGCGGTGTTCGGGTATTTAAAAGATCCTGAAAATAAGAATCATCTGGTTGTGGATGAATATGCCGCGAAAATCGTACAGGATATTTTTAAATGGAAAATAGACGGACTGAGCCTGACAGCGATTGCAAAAAGGCTGACGGAATACCACATTCCGGCGCCGGCGGATTACAAACGTCAATGCGGCATCAACTACAGGACGCCTTTTAAGATTTCCTCCGGATCTCCATGGACGGCAGTAGCGGTAAAACGGATTCTGACCAATGAAATATACTGCGGGCATTTGATTCAGGGCAGGCACCGGAAAAAGAGTTATAAGATCAAGGTACAGGAATTGTTGGATGAAAGCCAGTGGGAACGGGTGGAAAACACCCATGAGGCGATCATATCATCTCAGATCTTTTATGAGGTCCGGCGTCTGTTATGTGAGGATACCAGAGTGGGGCCGGGGAATGTGATTTACCCGCTGGCGGGAAAAGTTTACTGTGCCGGCTGCGGGGCGTCGATGGTACGGAAAATGGTGCCCTGCGGTGAGACAAAATATTTTTATTATGTATGCGGAAATCATAAGAAAAACCGCAGCTGGTGCGCGCCCCATTCCATCCGCGCGGAAAAACTGGAAAAGGCTGTGCTGGCGTCTGTGCAGGCACAGATTGCCATCTGTCTGGATATGGAAAAGGCACTGGATGAGATCGATCATCTGGCATGGGAACAGAGAGAGGTGAAAAAACTGACGGCCCAGATTGACGCCCTGGACGGGGAAATTGAGCGAAATCAGGAACTGAAACTGGCTGTCTATGAAGACCTGAAGGAGGGATTGATTGATAAAACAGAGTACAGAGAATTGCGGAAAGGGTTTTCTGAGAAGGTCGAAGCGGCGAAAAAGGCCCGGAAGAAACTGAAAGAGGAACAGAATGCACTGTTAAATGGAATGAATGGCCAGCAGGAGTTTCTGGAAATGTTTAAAAAGTATCAGAACATACAGGAACTGACCCGGCATGTGGTGGTGGCTTTTGTGAATAAAGTGCTGGTCTGCAGCGGAGACGAGATTTCGGTAGTGTTTCGGTATCAGGACAGGTTTTCTTCCATTGCGGATTTTCTGGAAAAACGGCAGGGAGAAAAATCTGTTCCGGCTCATGACAGGAAGGAGGCATAGAAGTGGCGAGAACCAGCAAGAAGCATAATGTTTATCAGAATGGTGCCGGAAAAGCTGTAAAGGAATCTGTGAATGATCAGATCTGCCGGACAGCGCTGTATGCCCGGCTGTCTGTAGAGGATAATGGTAAGGATGGGGATTCACTGGAAAGCCAGCTGATGTATCTGCGTTCTTATATCGCGGATAAGCCGGAGTTTCAGCTGTGCGGGGAGTTTACAGACAACGGTTTTACCGGAACCAATTACCACAGACCGGGATTTCAGGAAATGATTCGGCAGGTGCGGGAAGGAAGGATTGATTGTATTGTTATAAAGGATCTGTCCCGTCTGGGCAGAAACTATATTGATACCGGTGATTTTATCGAAAAGATCTGTCCGATGCTGGACCTGAGGCTGATTGCGGTGAATGACCGGTTTGACACAGCCGGGCTGACATCTGCCGCTGAAATGTCCGCTTCTGTGATGAATATCGCAAACGACATGTACGCAAAGGATATTTCACGCAAAGCCTGCTCGGCGCTTCAGGGAAAGATGGAGCGGGGAGAGTATATCGGGAATTATGCACCCTATGGCTATCTGAAAGACCCGGAGAATAAGAATCACCTGATCCCTGATCCGGCGACCGCTCCGGTGGTTGTCCGCATTTATCAGATGCGTGCGGAGGGGATGGGGATCGGCAGGATTGCCAGGGTATTGAATAAAGAGGATATTTCGTCTCCGGGGCGGTACCGGTTCGAAAATGGAATTATTACCAATAATAATAAGAAGGGAAAGAATCTCCTGTGGAACCGGCATGTACTGTCTGATATATTAAAAAATGTGGTCTATATCGGAAATCTGGCACAGGCCAGAGGCCGGTCGGCCCTGTATCGGGGGATTCCTTTTCATCTTACAAAGCCGGATGACTGGGTAGTGGCGCGCGGTACCCATGAAGGAATTATATCTCAGGAACTGTTTCGGAAAGTTCAGGATGTCAATGAACAGAGAAGCGCCGCAAACAAGGCCAATTCCGGGAAATATGATTATCTTCCCAGGGCGGTGAACCTTTACGGCAAAAAGCTGGTGTGCGCAGATTGCGGAGCTGTGATCAAACTGGTGCGTTCCATCAGCACCAAAAAGGACAAAGCATATTTTACGTTTAAATGTCCCGTTTATATTGAGCATGGCGAGAAGGGATGCACTGATAAGAAGATATCCCAGGCAGAACTGGATCAGGCGGTGCTGGCTACGATACAGGCACATATCAGACTGTTTGGGGAGTGCAAAGAGGTATTGGAGAAAATGCAAAAAAAGGCCGGTCAGAAAAACAGCCGTGGCCCGTATCAGAAAATACTTCATGAAATGGAGCAGAAGGTAAAGCAAAAGCATACGCTGCGGGCCGGCCTGTACATGGATTTCAAGGAAGGGATTCTGACAGAGGAAGAATATTTATATTCAAAAAAGCGTTTTACAGAAGAAATAGAACGGATGGAACGGGAGATGGAATCAGTCCGGGCAAAAGCAGAAGAGGCGGCATGTTCCATGGATCAGTTTCAGAATTGGACAGGTCTTATTGAAAAATATAAAGATATACAGGAACTGAGCAGGGAGACAGTTGAAGCTTTCGTTCAAAAAGTTATTCTGCATGATAACAGAAAGGTGGAAATACATCTGAATTACATGGATGAGTTCCGGGCAGCCCGTGATTTCTGCAAAAAGCAGGGAGAGGGGGCGGCCTGATGGAACCGTGTATCGGGATTTATCTGAGAGTATCATTGGAAGATCAGCAGAAAGGGGATGACAGGGAAAGCGACAGTATTGAAAATCAGCGGCAGCTGATCAGACGATATATTATGGAAGATGATACGCTGAAAGGACTGCCGTCAGAGGAGTTTGCAGATGACGGATTTACCGGTACAAATTTTGAACGGCCTGCGGTACAGAAGATGCTGGAGCTGGCAAAAAGCGGAAAGATCTCCTGCATTATCGTCAAAGATCTTTCCCGGTTTGGGAGAAATTACCTGGATGTGGGAGACTGGCTGGAACATCTTTTCCCATTCCTCGGCGTCCGGTTTATCGCGGTTAATGACGGGTATGACAGCAGCCGGTATCAGGGAACAAACGCCGGGATTGAAATTGCCTTTAAAAACATTCTGCATGATTATTACAGCCGGGATCTGTCCGTCAAAGTCAGAACCGCTCAGAGAAGCCGTATGCGGACAGGAAGATATGTAAACACACCGCCATACGGGTATCAGCGGGATCCGGCAGATAAGCATCATCTGGTCGTCGATCCGGACACTGCTCCGGTGGTGCGGAAAATATTCGAAATGGTGATGGAAGGCCACAGCACCTCTGAAGTGGCGTCATATTTGAATGAAAGAAATATTCCTACACCCCTTCAGGCTAAAGGGAGAAAACGAAAAGCCGGCATGTTATGTGAAAAACCCCTGATGTGGTCACATGCAGCAGTGCTGAATATCCTTTCAAACTTAAAATATACCGGTGCGATGGTGAACCATACAAGAGAAAACCGGAAGCTGCGGGATAAGGTACAGGCAAAATTGCCGGAAGAACAGTGGGTGATTCATGAAGGGATGCATGAAGCAATTGTAACGAAGGAAGAATTTAACCGGGCCGGGCAGATGATCCGCAAGGTAAAAAAACATGGCAGAAAACCGGCCGATCTGACCGACTGTGTATATTACTGCGGCCACTGCGGACGGAGGCTGCGGAAAACATACGGTTCATCAACATATCTGACCTGTCAGACTTTTAAATATATGCCGGAAGCGAAATGCCGGACAACACGCTGGATTCTTCCTGAGATTGAAAAGGTCGTTCTGGAGGCGTTTAAGGCACAGCTGCTCTTCCTTTCGGATGTTCCGAAAAAGAAAAGGGAGAGCGGGCGCCCGGCGGCAGCTTATCCGGAGAAAATAGAAAAAATGGAACGGCAGCTGGAAAAATGCCGGAACAAAAAGCTGGAGCTGTACGGGGAATACCGGCAGGGGAGACTGTCCAAAGATGAATTCCTTTCGGAAAAGGCCGGAACAGCAGGGGAAGAAGAAAAACTGAAACAGGAGATAGACCGGCTCAGGCAGGCGTATGAAAACGATCAGGAAGATCAGGCGCGGCAAAAAGAGCAGGAAGCCGCTGCAGATCAGTATGGCAGTTATCTGAGACTGCCTGATGAAGAACTGATCAGATTCATGTATCAGGGAATTGAACGGGTGCTGGTTTACAATGACAGAAATATTGAGATCAGCTGGAAGTTCAGAGACGTACTGAATGAACTTGTTTCTCCCGGAATAGTTGATTTTTCTCCCAAAACAGGATATATTATGGGAGAAAAGAAAGGGGTTATGGGAAATGCGGGAATTTGATTATATAAAACTGAAGGACAGAATGTGGGACAGCGAGGTTTTGTCTTATGTGGCGCAGATCCATGAATATAAAGGGCGTCAGGAGTTATGTATACGTCAGAAGCCGGTGGAATTGGAGCGGCTGGTGGAGATTGCGAAAATTCAAAGTACGGAAAGTTCTAACAAGATTGAAGGGATCGTGACGACCAGCACACGGATCCGGCAGCTTTGCGAAGATAAGACTGCGCCGAGAAACCGGGACGAGAAGGAAATTATGGGGTACCGGGATGTATTAAATACGATTCATGAGAGCCATGATTATATTCCGGTTCGGCCCTCTTACATTTTGCAGCTTCATCGTGATCTGTTACAATATGCTGAGAAATCCTTTGGCGGTCAATTCAAAAATACGCAGAATTATATCTCCGAAACCAGAGCGGACGGCACACAGTTTATCCGTTTTACGCCTGTGGCGCCCTATGAAACACCGGCCGCTGTAGCGGCAATCTGCGAATCCTACCAGCAGGCGCTGGATACAGAGGCTGTTGATCCGTTGATTTTGATTCCTGTTTTTATTAACGATTTTCTCTGTATTCATCCTTTCAACGACGGGAACGGCCGTATGAGCCGTCTGCTGACTGCCCTTCTGCTTTATCGGAGCGGGTATGAAGTCGGAAAGTATATCAGTATTGAAAGCAAGATCGAAAAAACGAAAGCTGTGTACTACGATGTGCTGGAACAGACTTCGCGGAAATGGCACGAAGCAGAGAATGACCCGACGCCGTTTATCAAATATTTGCTGGGTATTATTCTCAGCTGTTACCGTGATTTTGAGGAACGAGTCGATATCATGGGAAAAAAGAGCACTGCTTATGATATTGTCAGAAAAGCTGTTGAGGATACACTCGGGAAGTTTACGAAAAGAGAGATTCTGGAACGCTGCCCGAGCCTGAAAAGCTCCTCTGTCGAGAATGCTTTGAAAAAACTGCGGGAAGAAGGATATATCGAAAAGTATGGCAGCGGGCGCAGCACATTTTACGCAAAAAATTTTTAGCGTTATATTGACACATTCGGACGACCTGGGACGTGTCGTGATACCGAAAGAAATCCGCAGGACCCTGCGTCTGCGGGAAGGAACGCCGCTGGAGATTTTTACGGACCGCGAAGGGGAAATTATCCTGAAAAAATATTCCCCGATGGCGGAACTGGGCTCTTTCGCAAAGCAGTACGCAGAATCTCTGGCTCAGACCACCGGCTATGCGGTATGCGTAACGGACCGGGATACGGTGATCGCGGCGGCAGGCGGCATGAAAAAGGAGTTTGTGGGAAAACCCATCAGCAAGCAGCTGGAAACTCTGATTCTGAACCGGGATGTCTCCGCCGCATCCAGAAATGATAAGGAATTTGTTATGATCCTGGCAGGGGAAGACGGTGATTTCCAGCATCAGGTGATCTACCCTATCATCTGCGAAGGAGACGCCATCGGCTCTGTCGCCATCCTCTCCAGAGAGACGAAAGTAAAGATGGGAGAAACGGAACAAAAACTGGCCTATACAGCCGCAGCTTTCCTGGGACGACAGATGGAGAGCTGAAATCCGGCATGCTGCCGGCAGGAATTTCACGTTTTTATCTGCGTTACAGATAAAAAGGTACGAACCGCCGGACGAAGCCGCTGCGCTCGAAGCCCTGCGGCTCTGTCCGGCAGTTTTTGTACGGAGAACCGGAGCTTCCCGGAGGCCCGCCTGCTGTATACTTTTTCTGAACATTATGTTACAATAATCATATATTCAGAATATACTGCGCATAATTGGGATCGTGATTACAAAACAAGGGGGATTGCTATGAAACTTACTTTTATCGGAGCGGATCATGAGGTGACCGGAAGCTGCCATTATATGGAGATCGGTTCGAAACATTTGCTGGTTGACTGCGGGATGGAACAGGGGATGGATATTTTTGAAAATCAGGAGATACCGGTCAGTTCTTCGCTGATTGATTATGTTCTGCTGACTCACGCCCACATTGATCATTCCGGCTTGCTGCCCCTTCTGTACAGGCAGGGTTTCCGGGGACAGGTATTTGCTACGGCGGCTACCTGTGATTTGTGTGAGATTATGCTGAAGGACAGCGCTCATATTCAGGAGTCGGAGGCGGAATGGAAAAACCGGAAAGCGCGCCGTTCCGGACAGGATATGGTGGAACCGCTATATACGATGGCTGACGCGGAGGGCCTTCTGGAGCTGCTGGTTCCCTGCGACTATGACAGAATTCTGGAGATCGGGCCTGGCATCCGGATCCGGTTTACTGATGTGGGACATTTGCTGGGGTCTGCCAGCATTGAGGTATGGGCCAGCGAGGGAGAAGTCACCAAAAAGATTGTCTTTTCCGGGGATATCGGCAACCATAATCAGCCGCTGATTAAAGATCCCCAGTATGTGAGGGAGGCTGATTATGTGGTGATGGAATCCACTTACGGCGATCGGAGCCACGGCGAGGTGCCGGACTATATCAGTTCTCTGACTCAGATCCTGCAGCAGACTTTTGACAGAGGCGGAAATGTGGTGATCCCCTCTTTTGCGGTCGGCCGTACTCAGGAGATTCTCTATTTCCTCCGGAAGATTAAGGCAGATCGGATGGTAAAGGGGCATGACAATTTTGAGGTGTATGTGGACAGTCCGCTGGCCATTGAGGCTACCAGCATATTTCACAAGAACTTCAGCTGCTGTTTTGATGAAGAAGCGATGGAATTGGTGAATCAGGGGATTAACCCGATCAGCTTTCCCGGGCTGAAAACGTCTGTCACGTCAGAGGATTCGAAGGCAATTAACTTTAATAATGAGCCGAAGGTGATCATATCTGCCTCCGGTATGTGTGAGGCGGGGCGTATCCGCCACCACCTGAAACATAATCTGTGGCGGCCGGAGTGTTCGGTGGTTTTCGTGGGATATCAGTCGGTGGGCACCCTGGGGCGCAGCCTGCTGGATGGCGTGGCGGCTGTGAAGCTGTTTGGAGAGACTATCGAGGTGCGGGCGCAGATATTAAGGCTGCCCGGCATCAGCGGCCATGCGGACCGGGAAGGGCTGCTTCAATGGCTGAACGCTATTTCCCCGAAGCCGGCCCATGTCTTTATCGTTCACGGCGAGGATGCGGTCTGCGACTCTTTCTGCAGGCTGATCCGGGAAGAATACGGGCAGGACGCCACAGCACCTTTCAGCGGGGCGGAGTTTGACCTGGCTTCCGGTGTTTATGTGAAACAGGGCATCATGAAGCGGGTGGCAGCCTCCAAGCCGGCTGCTGTCCATGCGTCTTCGGTATTCAGCCGGCTGCTGGCAGCAGGCAAGCGGCTGATGGAGGTGATTTATCACAACGAGGGAGGCGCAAACAAAGACCTGACCAAGTTTACCAACCAGATACTGGCGCTGTGCGAGAAATGGGACCGTTGAGTTTCCGGTTGACGAACGGGTGAAAACCGGATAGAATGGGAGGCAGATGAGGAGGTCTATATGGCAATTAATACGGATAAAAAAGAACAATATACCTTTGATGAGCTGCTGTCCATCATTGCTGCGCTGCGGGGCGAGAATGGCTGTCCCTGGGATAAGGCCCAGACCTATGAGACGCTGAAGAAATGCCTGACGGATGAGACGGAGGAAGTTCTTCAGGCGGTGGACAACCATGACATGGAGAATCTCTGCGAGGAGCTGGGGGATGTGCTGCTCCAGGTGGTGCTGAACAGTCAGATTGCCCGGGAGCGGGGCGACTTTACCATCGATGATGTGATCGACGGATTATGCAGGAAAATGATCCGCCGCCACCCTCATGTATTTGGAGATCAGAAGGCTTTGACGCCGGAAGAGGGGCTGGCCCTGTGGAATCAGATCAAACAGCAAGAAAAAACTGCTAAAAATTAAGGAATTTGCGGAATCTCCTTGACAAAGCGGGCAGAAAAGTATATAAAATTAAGAGCATATACGCATATCGTAGCAAATCGATAAGAGCGATGATTTTATGTAGGAGGAAAGACATCATGAATAAAACAGAGCTGATCGCAGCAGTTGCAGAGAAGACCGGTTTAACAAAAAAAGATGCAGAAAAGGCAGTGAAGGCTTTTACTGATGTAGTTACAGAAGCGCTGGTGAAAGGCGACAAGGTTCAGATCGTTGGTTTCGGTACATTTGAAGTATCTGAGAGAGCTGCCAGAGAGGGCAGAAATCCCAGAAGCGGCGAGACCATGACCATTGCTGCTTCCAAGATGCCGAAGTTTAAGGCAGGCAAAGCGTTAAAGGATGTTGTAAACGAATAATTGTGGTAACGGTGAAATTGGTTTAAGAGCTGCTGCAGGTTTTGCGGCAGCTTTCGTTTTATCAGACAGTACACTAGCGGAGAGTCTTGAGAAAAGGATGTGGTGACGGATATGAGACTGGATAAATATCTGAAGGTGTCCCGCCTGATTAAGAGGCGGACAGTGGCCAATGAGGCATGCGACGCCGGCCGGGTGCTGGTGAATGATAAGCCGGTAAAGGCCTCCTATTCTGTGAAGGCGGGAGATATCCTGGAGATTATGTTTGGCAACAAATCTGTGAAGGTGCGTGTGCTGGATGTTCAGGAGACGGTAAAAAAGGAACAGGCGGCGCAGCTGTATGAGTATCTGTAAAAGGGACGCGGAATATTTCCGCGTTCTTTTTCATATATTTTGAAAAAACAGGGAATGTCCGGGGTGAGAGGATGGACGAAAAAACAACGGCCAGAATGCCGCACAAAATAATCTGGACCAATCGGAATCTGGGAAGCGTCACAGGTGTCAGGGATGTGGTATCTTTTGATGTGAAAGAAGTGGTTTTGGAGACGGATCAGGGTACGCTGACCATTAAAGGCCAGGATCTTCACGTAAAGCGGCTGACATTGGAAAAAGGAGAAGTGGATCTGGAGGGACTGATGGAGAGCCTGTCATATTCAGAGAGCAGGGATATCGTCAGACAGGGCGAATCAATCTTTAACAGGCTGTTTAAGTGAAGATGAGCGAGGCGATTTTACAGGAACTGCGGTTCCTGCTGGTTTCTGCGGCCTTCGGCATTTTTGGGGGCCTGGCTTATGACGGGCTGCGGATTTTCCGCCGGCTGGTCCGCCATGGTGTCTGGTGGGTGGCGCTGGAGGACCTGCTGTTCTGCATGGCAGCCAGTCTGGCGGTGTTTGCCATGGTTTTTATGGAAAATGACGGTTCTGTCCGTTTTTTTTCCATATGCGGACTGCTGCTGGGCGGGGTGCTTTATTATATATCAGTCAGCAGGTACCTGGTTTCTTTTGCTGTCTGGCTGATCCGTTTTCCTTTTCGCTTTTTGGCGTCTGCGGTTAAAAAAATACTTGCGAAAATCCGAAAAATCCGATAAACTATACTGTATCAGAATAACCGCTGAAGAGTATAGTATGGCGGACGCGGCTGCGTCCCGGGAATGTTGGGGTATTGGTATCATGACAGCAGGCAGAAGAAGAAAAAAACGAAAGAATCGGGTGGGAGCTGTGATGATCTGCGCGGTGCTGCTGATTTTAAGCGGCGTGCTGGCGGTGCAGACAGTACGGCTGCAGAGCCGTCAGGAGAAATACCAGACCAAGATTGACACGCTGCAGGGCCAGATAGAAGAGGCGGAGGATTACAGTGCGCAGCTGGAGGAAGAGCGGATTTATGTGCAGACGAAGCAGTACATAGAAGAGGTGGCCAGGGAAAAGCTGGGACTGGTGAATGAGGATGAACTGCTGATTAAATCAAACGAATAGACATAAGAATCTCTGCGGACGGAGAATCCTGCGAAGCAGGATTCTTTTTCACTTTATAGGAAATTCCGATTTTGGATAAGGGGGAAAAGAAGCCTTGCTGATCGAACATATGTTAGATCAGCAAGGAAATGGACATG
>CAJFOT010000118.1 GCA_904397815.1 Candidatus Paralachnospira sangeri | reverse complement strand
TTTGTTTTCATGTCTCAAAATCCTGTTATCCGCATCCACCTCCTGAAAATCCGGTTATACCGGATCTTTACCTCGCTGGAATCAAGACTACAAACCTGTTTCGCAATTACCTATCAATTCTTCTAACGATAGCATACTCTTTGTAACATGCCCGCATCTATCCTAAGAGGGTCAAATCTACGTAAAATTTGGGGAGAGGATGTCAGATCTCAGATCTATTAAGATTTAATCTGCTTCACCTGATATTCCTGTTCCAGTTCTTCTGTCAGGTATGCATCACTCATACAGTGCATATCGGAAACCCCATCTCGCATCAGCAGATAGATTTCGGAATGGTAAAAGAAGTTCAGCGCTTCATCAAGGGAGATATTCTGCTGCCTGGCAAAACGTTCAATAATGCGGCTGTATTTTTTTTGCAGTAAAATCGGATTGGCATTCATACCCTTTCACTCCCTTCAAAGGACAGATATTCTAATGCTTTTTCTGTGCGGAAACAGATTTGCAGATTCGGCTTTTCATAGCGCAGACGTTTGATTGCTTCTGTTTTGTCAATTAGTCCGTCGAAAAACAATTCCACCGTATTAAATACCTTGTCATTGGCAACACCGCCAATCACAAGATCATAGTCTGTTAAGTCTTTTTCACTGCGGCAATTTAAGATAAAATTTAACCAATCTTCGGAATAGGAATTAAACTTCAGCGTTTTCAGCTCTTTTTCCATATTTTCATCAAAAGTGTATCGGGATATAATCCCATCTTTTCCACGTCGTTTGAATTTTCCGCACCACTTTGCTGCCTGCTCATATAATGGCGTGACATAGAAGCCACGTCCAAAATCCACATTGGAGCGGGAGTGATTCAAATCCGGATTTGTGATTTCCAAATAAGAGCCATGATAGAGAATCATATTTCCACACCCCTTTCTTTCATCACATCAATCAAGTCGTCTACGATGTATTCTCGGCTCTGTGTGTGCAGGATTTCATATCCCGGCACGATATAGCCATTTAGGATATCGCTTTTTTCAGTAAATGCCTGATAGACTTGTTCTGCTCCTACACCGAGTTTGGCTGCAACATTTTCAATACAAAATACGGCAAATTCCAGCTCGTTGAAATTTTGGATTTTCCTGTCTGGCATTGTAATTAGTTCCTCCTCTACAATCATATATTCTGTTTCACAATGAGAACATATCATAAAAATTATCTTAAATCTTCGGCCAAAATCTGAATGGTACTAAAAATATTTTATCATATCGAGCCGGGTTTTACACCATAAACATTACGTTCCCAGCCGGCTTCCCAGCTTGTCCGCTGTTCATTCAGGCTACTGCGATATATTATGGAAATAGAAAAGAGGTGTGTGATGAGAGAGTACGGCTTAGGGAAACGTATAAATGAGGTTAGAAAAGACCGGGGCATGACAGCCCGCAGGCTTGCGGAAATGTGTCATATTAATGATGTTTACCTCCGACAGATTGAAGGCGGCATGAAAATCCCCAGTCTGGAGGTGTTCGTCAATATCTGCAAGGCACTGAAAATCTCACCGGATTATCTGCTGCGGGATGAACTGGAGAGCAACGAAATCAGCACAATCCGGGAGATTGAAGCCCTCTGGAGAGAGATGCCGCCCGGTAAACAGGAACTTGTACTTGCTATGATAAGAGGAGCGGCAGAGTATCATAAGATAGCGGAGAATCGCAAAAAATAGGTTAAATTTCTCTAAAGTGGCCCGACTTTGTTTTGGTTTGGTAAAAATCATCCATTTGTAGACGGGAACAAACGCATCGGCGCATACGCCATGCTGGTGTTCCTCGCCTTAAATGGGATTGAATTACAATATGCACAGACAGACTTGTTTGTGCTCAGTACAGTTTCTGCCTGTAATATTGCTTATTACTCAAAAGGGCAAAGAGGAAAATACCATTCTAGCTGATTCATGGGCAGTGTTCAAATGCTGAATCAGCAGCTCATTGGTACGGTCAAAATCGCCGCTTTCGAAGGCGCTGATAATATCCAGATGTTCCTTGCGGCTGTCACTCATACGATTATAGATAGATTTTCCAACAATAAGACCAATCCGATGATTTTGAAAAAACATCTGTTTAAACAGCTGCTGGAGCATTTCATTCTGGTTCAGTGACCATATGTAATTGTGAAATGCTTCATCCATTCTGACCTCATCCTCCATCGTGTAAATCAGGCTATCAGACTCAAGAAAATGCTGGTGAAGCTGGCGCAGGTCTTCTTTTTTTGCATTGCTACCATAACGGCTGATCAGGTATGGTTCGATCAGCAGACGGATTTCAAAAAAATTATCAACAGTTTCTAAAGTGATTGGCGTGATCAACAATCCTTTTTTAGGAAGAACGGTGATTAGTTTGTCCTGCTGAAGGTTAATAATTGCTTCCCGGACAGGGGTACGGGTAATATTCAGATCCTGGCAGATTTGTTCTTCACTGAGCAGGGTATTCGGCGGATATTCCAAATTTATGATTTTTTCGCAGAGCTCTCTGTAGGCCCTGTCTTTTAAAGTTTCTTTCAAATGTAAATGATACTTTTACAGAACTGGTGGAGGAATCCGGCCATACACTGGATATTGAAAAGCGGGATGAACTCTACAGGCAGTGTAATGAAATCTTGGCTGTGGAAGTGCCGCATATCAATCTCTTTTGTTCTCCGAAGATTTACGCGATTAATTATGGTGTCAGCGGAATCCAGCTGTTCCCGGACGGCGATTTTAATTTCAGCAGGATTGATTATGATGCCAGTGCTGTAAAGTAAAGAAACGCTGTACTTCACAAAGGAGGCTTTATTGTGTATTTTTTAAGATTTGTTGGAAAGCGCGTGCTTCAGACAATCATCGTCCTGTTCTTTGTGTCAGTGATTGCCTTTGCTCTGATCCGCATTGCGCCTGGAAATCCGGCTACACTGCTTTTGCCTGATAATGCTACAGAAGAACAGATTAAGGAAAAAGAAGCGGAGCTGGGTTTGGATAAGCCGGTTGTGATTCAGTATCTTAATTATATGGGAGGGGTTCTCAGAGGTGATCTGGGAACCTCCTATAACTACCAGCAGCCGGTGACAAAAGTATTTTTCAGCCGTTTCCCAAATACATTGCGGCTGACAGTGGCCATGATGCTGATTTGCCTGGCCTGTGGTATTCCATTGGGTATTATCGCCGGAATCAAACAGGGAACAGTGGTAGATTTTATAGCAATGATTTTTGCGCTTTTGGGTCAGTCGATGAGCAATGTATGGCTGGCAGTGCTGAATATTTATATTTTTGCTGTATGGCTGGGATGGCTGCCTTCAGTGGGTGTCGGGGGAATTGAATATCTGATTTTGCCGGCGCTGACGCTGGGTTATCCGTTGTCTGCAACTACCTGCCGGTTAGGACGTTCTGGAATGATCGATGTACTGAGGGAAGACTATATTACCTGTACAAGGGCGAAAGGAATCCCGGATTATCTGGTGTATTGTAAGTATGCGTTTAAGAATGCGCTGATTGACCTTCGAATCACACTGGATTAAGGAGGAAATGTAAATGGACAGAAAAATTATTTTACAGAGAATCCGACACAGCCGGTTTATGATCGTGGGAGCGGCAGTACTGGTTATTATTATAACATTGTCTCTGCTGGCGCCGGTGATCTGCCAGTTTGACCCGGAAGCGAGTTCCATTGCAGAACGGCTTTTGCCGCCAGAGTGGTTGTCCAAGGGGATGGCAGGACATATTTTAGGGACGGATGAGCTGGGAAGAGATGTTTTTACCCGACTGCTGTACGGGGCTCGGATCTCTATTATGATTGCGATTGTGGTATGCTGTTCGGCTGCGGTTTTGGGCACAGCTTTGGGACTGACGGCAGGGTATTTCGGAAAAAAGGTAGATATGGTTATTATGCGGGCTATGGAAGTAATCCAGGCAATTCCGGATATTGTGCTGGCGATTTGTGTCCTGTCTCTGTTGGGCCCGAGCACACTGAATCTGACGCTGGTGCTTCTGATTGGAAGAACGCCTATGTTCTGCCGTCTGGCCAGAAACAACACGCTGGTATACAGGAACGCAGAGTTTGTGAAAGCCAGTCGCTCCATGGGAGCCAGCCGGGCTCATATCATATTTACGCAGATTCTCCCTAATATTACAACACCGCTGATCGTACAGCTCAGCCAGGCTTTTGGTTCCAATATCATGATTGAGTCGTCCCTGAGTTTCCTGGGACTGGGCATTCAGCAGCCGCAGCCATCCTGGGGAAATATGATTGCGGCAGGAAGAAAGTTTCTGGCCACCGATCCGTGGGTTTGCTTTGCGCCGGGCGTAGCACTGATGCTGATTGTTCTGGCCTTTAATTTCCTGGGTGACGGTCTGCGGGATGTTCTTGACCCCAAACGTACATAGGGAGGCTTGTTAGAATGGAAAAGTTACTGGAAATTAAAAATCTTAAGGTTATTTATAAAACCGAACGGGCAACTGGACAGGCGCTGAATGGTATGTCCATTTCCCTGAATCCGGGAGAATCTCTGGGACTGGTGGGGGAAGCAGGAGCCGGCAAGACGACGACTGCTCTCAGCATCTTGAATTTGCTGCCAAGAGCGGGACATATTCTGGAAGGGGAAATTCTGTTTCATGGCAAAAATGTCCTGAAGATGTCGAAAAAGGAACTGCAGCATATGCGAGGACATCAGATCAGTATGATCTTCCAGAATCCACTGACATCATTGAATCCGGTTTTTACAGTGGGCGAACAGATTTCGATGGTGCTCCGTCATCATCTGAATATGAAGCCCAAACAGGCGGAGGAGAGAGCAAAGGAACTGCTGGAAGCAGTGGGGATTCCGGCGTATCGTCTCCACGATTATCCGGTTCAGTTCAGCGGCGGGATGCGGCAGATCGTCGGAATTGCCAGAGCATTATCTCTAAATCCACGGTTTATTATTTGCGATGAACCGGTATCGGCTCTGGATGTATCTGTTCAGGCGAAGATTATCAATCTGCTGAAGGATCTGCAGAAGGAACGGAATCTGTCCTATTTATTTATCTCTCATGATCTCAGTGTGGTGCGGCACATATCTGACCGGGTGGCGGTGATGTATCTGGGCCAGATTATTGAGATGGCCGATAAAGAGACGATTTTTAAGGATACCCGGCATCCGTACAGTCTGGCGCTGCTGAGCGCAGTGCCGAAGGTAAGCATCGGACAGAAGGTACACAGAATTGTGCTGAAAGGGGATGTGCCCAGCCCGATGAATCCGAAGCCGGGATGCAGGTTTGCCCCCAGGTGCTGGATGGCCCGGCCCGAATGTATGAATCAGAACCAGACATTGCAGGAAGTGAGCCCTGGGCACTTTGTTGCATGCCAGTATGCGCATATATCCAGAGAGCAGATGAAAGATGCCGCAACTGCGACATTGAAAAATCTGACAGCAAATGAATAAAATGACAGGAGGAAAGGAAAGATGAACAGTTCCGGGATTAAAATCCGATGGATTACAACGACCTGCTTTGAGATTGTACTTCCGAATGGAAAAGTGATTGTACTGGATCCGTGGGTGGGAAAAGAACACCCTATGCATCCGGGAGTTTCCGTAGATACAGGATTTTCTGTAGATGATTTTACAGGAGCGGATTATATCTTTTTATCTCATACTCATTTCGATCATATAGCGGATCTGATGGAGCTGCTGGGAAAAAAACAGACAGACCCCTGCGGCGGGCATGTGTTTTTGCCGGCGTTATCCGCAAAGCTGTTTTCGGATGTTTATGATGTGCCGCTGGTAAATCTGATACCGGTATATCCCTATGAGACCTTTGAGTTAGATGATATTATCGTGACGCCTCTGCCTTGCCGCCACTTTGGAGATAAAGGGGTGAATGTGGCGGAACGTCCGGGAGAATGCAGACAGAAGGCAGCCGCCAGAGGAGAGGATCTTCGTTATCATGAGTCCATGGAAATGGGCAGCCTGGAGGAGATGGATCTGGCAATTACGGTGAAAAGCTGTAATTTCCGGTTTATGGTTCTGGGAGGCAGAGTATACCGCTTTCAGAATATTTATAAATGGGCGGAGGAGTTCCATCCGGATTTTGTGATCCGTCAGGTGAGCAATGGATTTACGCCGGAGGATTATGCGGATATTGTGAAACGGTTCCACGCGCCGGTGGTATTTCCTTCCCATCATGACCTGCACCATCTGGAGCTGGCGCAGAACATGAGTTATGAAGCCTATTTCGGACGGGTAAATCAGCTCCTGAAAGAAGAAAAAAGCAGTGTGCGGGTTGTGAATATCAAGCCCTGTACATGGTACCAGGTGGGAACTGTATGCCAGGAGGCAAATGCAGAGTAAAACAGTGATTTCTATTATTCACATTGCAGAGAAAGTAGTTGTGCCGCTCAGCCCGAAGAAACACTGGACGCCCTCCCCGTAATATGTTAAAATACTATTAAGTGTTGTAAAGGAACGTATATGACATCAGGTTATTGCGTTCCTTTTCAGGTTGTGTGTGATGCCGGCGCGGGGTAAGGTGCGGGGCGTCTGACGCACTGTTTAAGAAAAGCAGAATCAGGATGAATTCAGATGATGAAGGAGGAAAAAATGGGCGGTTTTTTTGGCGTTGCGTCTAAGAATGACTGTGTATTTGATTTGTTTTTCGGTGTGGATTACCATTCTCACCTGGGCACCAGAAGAGGCGGTATGGCTGTCTATGGGAAGGAGAAGGGGTTTGACCGGGCGATTCATAATATTGAAAACTCCCCTTTCCGGACAAAATTTGACAAAGATATGCAGGAAATGCAGGGAGAGCTGGGGATCGGATGTATTTCAGACTATGAGCCGCAGCCGCTGATCGTCCGCTCCCATCACGGGACTTATGCGATCACTACAGTTGGAAAAATCAATAACAGCGCAGAACTGGTTGACCAGATCTTTAACAGCGGACATGCCCATTTCCTGGAGATGAGCGGCGGAGATATTAATCCGACAGAGCTGACAGCGGCGATTATCAATCAGAAGGAAAACCTGATCGACGGCATCCGGTATGCTCTGGAGGTGATCGACGGTTCCATGACGCTGCTGCTGATGACGCCGAAGGGAATCTATGCGGCCAGAGACAGGATGGGCAGAACTCCCGTGGTGATCGGACAGAAGGAGGATGCTTTCTGTGTGGCCTTCGAGAATTTTTCCTACCTGAATCTGGGATATACGGATTATAAAGAACTGGGTCCGGGAGAGATCGTGGTGGTGACGCCGGAAGGTGTGAAGACGCTGGTACAGCCGGGGAAGGACATGAAAATCTGCACCTTCCTCTGGGTATACTATGGATATCCCTCCAGTTCCTATGAAGGAATCAGCGTGGAGAAGATGCGGTATAACTGCGGTGTGAAGATGGCTCAGCGCGACCATGTAAGGCCGGATACAGTGGCCGGGGTGCCGGATTCCGGCATTGCGCACGCGGTAGGATATGCCAACGAGTCGGGGATTCCTTTTTCCAGACCTTTTGTGAAATATACGCCCACCTGGCCCCGTTCTTTTATGCCGACGGTACAGAGCAAGAGAAATCTGATTGCGAAGATGAAGCTGATTCCGATCCATGATCTGATTAAGGGAAAGAGTCTTCTGCTGATTGATGATTCGATTGTGCGGGGAACCCAATTGCGGGAGACGACAGAATTCCTGTATCAGAGCGGAGCGAAGGAAGTTCACATCCGTCCGGCATGTCCGCCGATTTTATACGGGTGCAAATATTTGAATTTCTCCCGGTCTTCCTCAGAGATGGATCTGATCGCCCGCCGTGTGATCCGCAGATTGGAGGGCGACGATGTCAGCGATGAGGTGCTCCAGGAGTATGCGGATCCGGAATCTTCCAAATATGAGACGATGCTGGAGGAGATCCGCAAGGAGCTGAATTTCACCTCCCTGCGGTATAACCGTCTGGACGATATGCTGGAGGCAACCGGCGTGGAGCCATGTAAATTATGCACTTACTGCTGGAATGGAAAGGAATAAAGCAGACAAAGGGGTTTAATGAGAGATGATAAGCGTAGATTCGCTGAATAAATGGCAGCGCAGTGTTCTGGATTACACAGTTCTGACATTGGCTACCCTCTTTATGGTAGTCGGGATATATGTCTTTAAGTTTCCTAATAATTTTTCATTCGGCGGAGTGACCGGTCTGGCTGTTGTGCTGGGACAGGTGCTTTCTCTGTCGGCCAGTTCATATACCTTTATCATTAATATGGTACTGCTGGTTCTGGGCTTTCTGTTTCTGGGAAGAAATTTCGGCGTTAAGACAGTTTATGTCAGCATACTGACATCTGTTGCTCTCAGCTTTATGGAATGGGCCTTTCCAATGGAGGGGCCTCTGACCGACCAGCCTTTGCTGGAACTGATCTTTGCAGTGGTGATGCCGGCTCTCAGTTCGGCAATTATGTTTAATATCGGCGCTTCCAGCGGCGGGACTGATATTATCGCAATGATTATGAAGAAATACACCAGTGTGAATATCGGTACTGCCCTGTTTCTGGTGGATGTGCTGATCACTGTGTCTGCCTGCTTTGTATTTGATATTCAGACCGGTCTGTTTTCCTTCTGCGGACTGATGGCGAAGTCTCTGGTGATTGACAATGTGATTGAGAGCATTAATCTGTGCAAATATTTTACCATTGTCACCGAGCATCCTGAGCCTATCTGCTACTTTATCCATCATAATCTGAATCGGAGCGCCACCATATTCCGGGCAGAGGGTTCTTATACGCATGCCGAGAAAGAGATTATTCTGACCGTGATGAACCGCTATCAGGCAGTTCAGCTGCGGAATTTTATCCGGCGGACGGAGCCGGGAGCTTTTATGATGATCTGCAACAGCAGCGAGATTGTGGGAAAGGGCTTCCATGCCTTTAACTGATGTGAGAATAGAGACAGATTTGTCTGTGTAAGAGAAGGAGAAACTGACAATGACCAATTTAGCGGTAGAGCGGGTGAATGTGACAGAACAGGTCATTGAATATTTGAAAACCAATATACAGAGAGGTGTCTGGAAACCAGGAGAGAAAATTGCTTCTGAGAATGAACTGACAAATATTTTGTCAGTGAGCCGGGCCAGCGTGCGCCACGCAATTCAGCAGCTGATCGCAGTCGGGGTTCTGGAGAGCTACCAGGGCAAGGGAACTTTTGTGAAATCGATGCCTATTGATTTCATTAATGAAAATTTTGATCATCTGTATGTAAACGCTGAGATTTTACAGCTGATGGAGTTCCGCCAGATCATAGAGGTGGCCAGCTGCAAGCTGGCGGCGGAGCGGATCACAGAGGAGGGACTGCGGAATATGGAATTTTATTATTCCAAAATGAAGCAGGCGCCTAAATTCAGCGGTGAATTTATCAGAAATGATATGGAATTTCATATGGAAATTCTGCGGGCAACTAAAAACAATATGGTGATCCGCAGTATGGAGCATGTGATTCAGGAAGTGGAGAAGCAGCAGGAACTCTACAATACGGAGGCTGGTGTGAAGCGGGCGATTCGTTATCATGGTGAGATTCTGGAGGCGCTTCGCCGGAGCGACGGGGAAAGGGCCGCGGAAGTTATGGTGGCTCATCTGTCAGAGGTCTACTTCAGCAAATAACGGCAAAATCCGGCGAGACTTGTTTTTTCTGCCGATTCTCATTATAATGATGGAAGAGGAGCCGGATTGCTTTCTGCGGGCCCCTGATCATGGAATACAGGAGACGAAAGATAAAAATGGGAGACTGTTTATATATTGTGATACCAGCTTACAATGAGCAGGATAATATCCGGCGGGTTGTGGAAGACTGGTATCCTGTGGTGGAAAAAGCAGGCGGCGAAAGCCGGCTTCTGATTGTGGATGACGGAAGTAAGGATGATACATTTGAGATTCTGACCCGTCTGGCGCGGAACCGGCCCCGGCTGAAGCCGGTGACGAAGGCAAATCAGGGTCATGGTGCTACGGTGCTGTACGGCTATCGCTATGCGCTGCGGGCTGGTGCCGATTATGTGTTCCAGACGGATTCGGACGGTCAGACACTGGCTTCAGAATTCTGGCCTTTCTGGAAGCGGCGGAAACAGTATGACATGGTAATCGGTCTGAGAAATCATCGGGAGGACGGGCTGTCCAGAGTGATTGTGACCAAGGTGCTGAAACTGACGGTTCTGTTTTGTTTTCATGTATATGTACCGGACGCAAATACGCCATTTCGGCTGATGAGTGCAGAAAGTCTGAGGGCCAATGTCAGGAAGATTCCGAAGAATTATAATCTCTCTAATGTGGTTTTGTCGGTGCTGTATGAGAAATATTACAGGACGAAATACATACCCATCACTTTCCGGCCCCGCCAGGGCGGCGTAAACTCCATTAATATCAGAAAAATTGCGGGGATCGGGAGAAAAGCAGTAACAGATTTTATGAAGATTAATCAGATGATTCGCAGGTGAGTGAGATGATAACAGAAGTTCTATGCCTGATGGACGGGCAGGAAGCGGAAAAGATTGCCAGAGCGGCCCGTATCATACAGAAGGGCGGTTTGGTGGCTTTTCCGACAGAGACAGTCTACGGCCTGGGTGCGGATGCTCTTCATGAGGAGGCTGCCGCAAAGATTTACGCGGCGAAAGGCCGTCCGTCAGATAATCCGCTGATTGCCCATATCGCGGACCGGGAGCAGCTGGACGGGCTGGCGGCTTCTGTTCCGGCGTGTGCGGTAAAGCTGATGGATGCCTTCTGGCCGGGGCCGCTGACTCTGATTTTTCAGAAAACAGAGGCGGTTCCCTATGGAACCACCGGCGGACTGGATACGGTGGCGGTGCGGATGCCTTCCCATGAGACGGCCCGGGCCCTGATCCGGGCGGCAGGCGTGCCGGTGGCGGCGCCAAGCGCCAATACCTCTGGACGGCCCAGTCCTACCACAGCGGCCCATGTGTGGGAGGATCTGAACGGAAAGATCAACTGCATTCTGGACGGCGGACCTGTGGGAATCGGCCTGGAGTCCACCATTATTGATGTGACGGGAGAGGTTCCGGTGATTCTTCGGCCAGGATATATTTCCAGAGAGATGGCAGAGGCAGTGGTAGGCATAGTGGATATAGACCGGGCAGTAGAGGGGCCTCCGGATCCGCAGGCTGCCCCGAAGGCGCCGGGGATGAAATATCGTCATTACGCGCCGAAGGCGGAACTGACAATCGTAACCGGCGGGCAGCAGGATGTGATCGACCAGATTAACCGTCTGACAGATGAGAAGGAGGAAGCCGGCATTCCCTGTGGTGTGATCTGTACGGAGGAAAGCCGGGATCAATACAGATGCAGGAATCTCAAGGCAGTGGGCAGCCGGCTCAGGCCGGAGACCATCGCCCATAATCTGTATGGGGTTTTGCGTGAATTTGATGAGGAGGATACCGCTTTCATTTACTCTGAAAGCTTCGAAGAAGGCCAGCTGGGCCAGGCGATTATGAATCGTCTGAAAAAGGCTGCCGGATACCATATCATTCAAGTATAGCTATGAAGAAATATAAAAAGATTATTTTTGTTTGTACGGAAAATACCTGCCGCAGTGTGATGGCTGAGGCAATTATGAATGGAGTTAAAAATACGCTGAAGGGCGGCGGTGCCCTGGAGGTGATCTCCAGAGGGCTGGTGGTTCTCTTTCCGGAGCCGATGAACCCGAAGGCTGTGGCGATTCTGAAGAGCCGTGGGCTGGAACCGCTTCATGAATATTCGATGGCGCTGGAGCCGGAGGATCTGGACAGTGAAACGCTGGTGATTACCATGACAGAGGCAGAGTGTCTCTCTGTGGCGGAACGGTTCGGAACAGAGGCGGATATTACCACGATCCGCAGATTTGTCGGCCAGAAGGGAGATGTGGAAGAGCCCCACGGCAGCCTTTCCGAATATGGAATGTTTTTTGAACATTTGGACCTGCTGGTAAAAATGGTGGCTCAGGCCATCCTAAAAGAAGAATAGGAGGAACAAGAGGATGATTGCGTTGGGATGTGACCATGGCGGTTATGAACTGAAACAGGAGATTATCGCATGGCTGGATAAACAGGGGCTGGCCTATAAAGATTATGGGTGCTACAGCACAGAATCGGTGGATTATCCTGAATATGCCCATGTGGTAGCGCACGCAGTGGCGGACGGTACCTGTGAAAGAGGCATACTCATCTGCGGGACAGGAATCGGAATTTCTATCGCAGCAAATAAAGTGAAGGGAATCCGAGCGGCTCTGTGTACGGACTGCTTTATGGCAGAGGCGACCAGACAGCACAATGACGCCAATATCCTGGCTTTGGGCGGACGGGTCATCGGCCCTGGTCTGGCTCTGAAAATTGTAGAGACATTTCTGAACACCCCCTTCTCAGGAGATGAGAGGCATATGAGAAGAATTGCAAAAATAGAAGAGTGACTTGCAAAGTCATCCCATCCAGATCTGCAGATACCCGGCTCCGATTCCGATAATGGCGCTGAGGCAGATGATGAAGATGGGATGGCTTTTTTTTCGAAAAGTCAGCACCAGCGTCAGAAGGAAGATTCCAAGGGATACAATCAGGGAGAAGCTGATCAGGTTCTCCGGCTGAAAGCCGCCGGGAAAGAACACGGTCTGCCCTACAGACAGGACAGAGGTGGCGATCAGTCCGATGACGGCAGGACGCAGACCGGACATACATCCGCTGACAATCCGGCTGGACTGAAACTTTTTATAGCATCCTGCAATGGCCAGGATGATGATGAAAGAGGGCAGAACGACTCCTGCAGTGGCACAGAGGGCACCGAAGAAACCGCCGGTTACTCTGCCGATGTAGGTGGAAAAATTCACTGCCAGCGGCCCCGGCGTGCTTTCGCTGACTGCAACGAAATTCACCAGGTCAGCTTCGCTCATCCATCCATGGGCCTGAGCCTCTGCCTGGATTAGCGGAAGCATGGCATAGCCGCCGCCGATGGTGAAGGCTCCGATTTTAAAAAATGTCAGAAACAGATCCAGATAGTAATTCATTTCTTTGCCCTCCTGTTCATGACAGAGGCGGAAATCAGTCCCGCCGTTCCGCAGAGTATGATGACCAGCAGCACATTGACCTGCAGCAGTGCCGCTGCGATAAAAGATCCTGCCATAATGCAGTAAGATACAGGATATTTCGGACATTGCCGGTACATAGCATATAAGGCGCTGACAATCAGCGCCAGCACACCTGCCCGGATTCCGTTAAAGGCGAACTGTACGGCCTGAATGTGCTGAAATTGCTCCAGGACAAAGGAGATGATAAAGATAACTGTAAAAGAAGGAAGAACAACTCCCAGTGTGGCTGCTGCCGCTCCCGGGAATCCGCTGGTTTTGTATCCGACAAAAGTAGCGGCATTGATAGCGATGGGGCCGGGGGTCGACTCAGCGATGGCTACAATGTCCAGGATATCCTCATCGGAGATCCAGTGATTTTTTTCCGATGCCTCTCTTTGTATCAGCGGAATCATGGCATAGCCGCCGCCAAAGGTAAAGGCGCCGATTTTCAGAAATGTGGTGAACAGGCGCCAGATCTGGCGCTGATTATGGGGCTGTTTTTCCATATTGATATTCCTTTCCGGTACGCCGGGCAGATGCCAGGCGCGTTTTTTCTGAATTGCCTGCCGCCATCCAGGCGGCATACGGGCTTTCTGAGTGATTCATTTCATGTCTCAGCTTCCATTATACACTGACCTGTGTTAGAAAACAATGAACACTGGGATAAATACAGGGAAAATTCCTAAATGGTAATCCGAATTTCCTGGATTACAAACGGAATTCTCGGCTTGCTACTTACCCTACAACTATCTTAATATCTCGATAAAACATAAATATTTATCGATAAACAATAAAAATATATTGACTTACAAAAGCCTATATGCTATAATACGGACAGCCGCAGATGAGGTGAATCGGGCGGCTGACGGATATGCATCAGATACAAGCGGAGCTTGAATATGTTTATGGGAGGAATTGGGATATGAAATGGACGCCGAGCCGTTCGATTGTTTTGTCCAGAATCTGTGTGGGACTGTGCGCCCTGGTTTATCTGGCGGTTGTGATCGGATGCCCTTTTGCGGTGGAGGGCTACATTGCCATCAGCGCCAGCCAGGCAGAGGGAAATGAGATGTGGTTTATGATTTCTGTTTATCTGTGCGCGGTGCCGGTCGGGGTGATTTTATGGAAGCTGGGCAGGCTGATTAAAAATATCGGAGACCTGAACCTGTTTACCGGGGAGAATATCAGCTGTCTGCGCTGGATCTCCTGGATGTGTTTTGCCGTGGCGGCCATCGCCCTGGTGTCGGCGGCATATTATATATTCTGGGCGATTATCGGCTGCTGTATGGCCTTTATGGGGCTGCTGATCCGGGTGATTAAAAATGTGTTCGAGCGGGCCAGGGAGATCAAGGAGGAAAATGACTTTACGATTTAAAGCGGAAGGAAGGAGCGGCGGCAATGCCAATTATCGTAAATCTGGATGTTATGATGGCGAAGCGGAAGATTTCTTCCGGGGAGCTGGCCCAGCGGGTGGGCATCACCCAGGCCAATCTGTCAATACTGAAAAATAACAAGGCGAAGGCAGTACGGTTCTCCACGCTGGAGGCGATCTGCCGGGAGCTGGACTGCCAGCCGGGAGATATCCTGGAATACTGGGAGGAGCCGGGAGACAGCGGCACGCCGCAGACAGAGAACTGACGGGGAAGCAGAAGGGAGGTTCGGAAGATGAAGGAAGAACTGATTCAGACAGAGAACAGAGAAGAGGAAAAAACGGAGCAGGCTCCGGCCACAGTTCCGGCAGAGACAGACGGGAAGCTGCCGCTGCCCGGGAAGGCTGAGTGGGTGCTGGCGGCGCTGATACTGGCGGCGGCCTATATCTATTACAGCTGCTGGATGCCGGTGACATGGCTGCGGCAGAAGGTGGTCGACCAGATGGGGATCGGATGGCAGTGGCTGCTGTTCGGGTTTACCTGTCTCTTTGTGGCGGCAGGGCTGATTTATGCCAGGATGAAAAAGCAGGCTGTGAACCGGGGAAGCCTGATCTATCTGGCCCTGACCGGGGCAGCGGCTCTGTGGTTTGTCATATATCAGCCGGATGACCAGCCGATTATGCCTTATGTGTTTCTCTTCCTCAGCTGCGTGGCCGTCTACTGGCTGACTGTACTGGCGGGAAAGCAGCGGGGCGGCTGCCTGGACGCAAGGGCGCCGGGAGACCTGGGGCGGGGACTGTTTTATCTTCCCTTCGCCTATTTCGGCCGCTGGTGGGCCGCTCTGGCCAGTCTGGCAGGCAGGCTGACCCACAGCCGGCAGGCCCACAGAGACCAGTTCCGGCAGGCGCTGCTGGGTGTCCTGCTCAGTATCCCGGTGCTGTGTATTGTACTGCTGCTGCTGGTCCGGGCGGACAGCAGCTTCGCCCGGGCGATAGACGGCCTGCTGCCGCGGCTGGCGAATCTGTTTTCTGTCAGCGGCTGGCTGACGGCAGTGCTGGTTGTGCTGATCGCCATGTATTTGTTCGGCATGTTTTATGGAACCTTTTATGAGAAAAGACCGGAAGCGGAGAAGCGTGTCCGGCTGCCCCAGGCGTTTCTGGGCGGTTTTCTGGTGATGTTTGTGGCACTGTATCTGATATTTTTTATCATAAAGCTGCTGGCAGTGCCGGAATCTCTGGCCCAGATCGCCCAGGGTACTCTGCTGACCAGCACCTATGCCAGGGACGGATTCTTTGAACTGTGTGCCATTGCCTTTATCAATTTTCTCATTTTTTCTGTCATCAAATGGTACTCCCCTGATCCGGGACTGATGATGAAGGCGGCCCTCTCCATTCTGGGCGTCCAGACACTGGCGTTTATCTGTCTGGCCTTCTCGAAGATGGGACTGTATATCGACACCTACGGGCTGACCTTTAAGCGGGTATTCACCAGCTGGTTTATGGCTGTCCTTTTCCTGACCTTTGTACTGCTGGTGGGAGAGATCTGGAAGAAGTTCAACGGCGTGCGCATTGCGGTGATGACTGGGGCCGTCACCTTCCTGATTCTGGCCTACAGCAATATGCCGGCGTGGATGGCCGCCTATAACGCGGCGCTGCACTGATACGGTGACGCTGTACTGCTGCACTGCTGCGGAATTGCCAGAGCAGACCTGTATGCGCCCGACTGTAAGGATGTCACCGTAAAACATTGCATCGTAAAACACTGTAAAAACAGGGCTGAAGGCTGTGGCCTGCGGGGAAAATGTGTGATACAATGGTGTTATCAAAAAGGTATGGGAGGGCCAAACGATGACACAGAAACGTCAGGACTATATTAGCTGGGATGAATATTTCATGGGTGTGGCCAGGCTGGCGGGGTTCCGCTCAAAAGACCCCAATACCCAGGTGGGGGCCTGCATCGTCAGCGCGGACAACAAAATTCTTTCCATGGGCTATAACGGATTTCCCATCGGCTGCTCGGACGATGAATTTCCCTGGAACCGGGAGGGCGATCCCTATGACAATAAGTATTTCTATTCCACCCACGCAGAACTGAACGCCATCCTGAACTACCGGGGCGGAAGCCTGGAGGGCAGCAAGCTGTATGTCACCCTCTTCCCCTGCAATGAGTGCGCAAAGGCGATCATACAGGTGGGCATCAAGGAAGTGATCTACGGACAGGACAAGTACGCGGACACAGACGCTGTCCGGGCCTCCAAACGGATGATGGACGCCTCCGGCGTGCGTTACCATCAGTATCAGCCCAGCGGGAGAGTGATTGAAATTCATCTGTAGGATAGGATGCAAACAGTATTTCTAAACAGATCAGAGTGATTTAAGGAGGTGCGGCGATGGATAAAAACGAGATTACTCCAATCAACAGCGGCTTCTTGCAAGGTGTTTCCGAAGTACTTGCCCAGCCGCGGAAAAACGCGAAAACGGCTGTCAATCTTTCGATGGTT
Organism: Candidatus Paralachnospira sangeri; assembly: GCA_904397815.1. Classification (GTDB taxonomy): domain Bacteria; phylum Bacillota; class Clostridia; order Lachnospirales; family Lachnospiraceae; genus Paralachnospira_A; species Paralachnospira_A sangeri. The sequence goes on along the minus strand of CAJFOT010000118.1, from coordinate 172 downwards.
TATGCCTATTTTGAAATAGGGCTACCGCAATCCCACTGGCTTTAGACGGTGGGTTAAGGCAGCCAAAAGTGGTGGCTTGTGCTATACTTACGTTATGGGAACATGGAAATCAAAAAACAGGCACAAGTATTTGTTACAATATCATATTATTTTTGTATGCAAGTACAGAAAG
>CAJFOT010000117.1 GCA_904397815.1 Candidatus Paralachnospira sangeri | reverse complement strand
TTCGATGTCAATATCTGCAATTTTCAAGGTTCTGTTGAGCCTAATTTTTTCGGCTTAGTTTTTCATAGATCACTTGACACTACCACTGTTTGTATTAAGAACGGTCAGTCAATTCCTTTTTGACCTCCCGTAACATCTGATTGCAATCATCAATTTGCGAATTGCTCAAACACTGGTCAAACTCGCGGTCAATCATTTTTTCCATTTTTTTCAGGACAGCCTTTCCGGTATCCGTAATGGATATTTCCTTGCAACGGCGATCTCCTTTTGTCATGGTGTGAGTAATATATCCTTTTTCACTCAAGCCTTTTAAATGCTGACTGATCGTGGGACGCCGCAGGCAGGTTTTATCAATCAACTGCTGCTGACTGATCCGCTCCCCGCTTCCTTTTGAAATACAGCGCAGGATACGGTACTGCCCATAAGAAAGACCTCCTGATTTTCTTTCAATCTGCTCCATTCTCTGATTCAAAAGAATATATAAATCATGAATATTGGAATAAAAGGCGTAGCCGTTTTTCATCCTGTTCTCACTTCCTTCCTTTTGTAAAATCATGTCGGTTCCGAACTGTTTATAGCCTAACACGATTTCCAGGCAAAGTGAATTTCAAAAGTCTCAACATCATTCGATAACATCGAATAATAAGATTGAAATAATCCCGCAAGAACGTTATACTGATAAAAGCAAAAAGGAGGGCGTTATGAACGAACAGCAGCTTCAATGTTTTGTCTGCGTTGCCGAACATCTGAATTTTTCAAAAGCCGCAGAAGAACTGTTTTTGACTGTATCCACAGTTACACATCATATTCAGACTTTAGAAAGCGAACTGAATACGAAACTATTTATCCGCACAACGCGAACTGTCCAACTGACAGAGGCCGGAGCAGCCTTTTATCCCGATGTGCGTGAAATCCTGACCCGTCTGGAATTATCAAAAAAGCACGTTCAAAAAGCTGACACGAACCATATTACGGTCTTTCATATCGGTTGTGTCAGCTATTCGGAATTTCCGAATTTATCTCCGGTGCTGAAGCAGATGCGGACGGCATTTCCAAACGTCCGTCCTATGGTCGCCGTTGATGATTATTTCACCCTGAAAAAGATGTTCGAGAACAAGCAACTGGAAATTTTACTGGTGACCCGTGACATGGCAAATGAAATAAAAGGCGGAACCTTCCGAAAACTGCGAACCATAAAGACCTATGCGCTGCTGCCGGAAGAATACATCTGTCAGAGTGAAGATGAATTTACCATTGACCAGAACGCGGATTACTGCCTGATTGCCATGCACCCGCGTTTTGTCCCTTTTCAAAGTGAGAGCAGATTACAGCGCGATCTTTTGCTGTATCGGCAAAACCATGATTTTGTTACCTGTGAAGATGAGCAGACCGCCATACTGTTAGCTAAAAGCGGATACGGCATTGCGGTACTGCCGGATTTTCTCCTGACAACTGATTTAAGCGGATTGACTGTACTGCCTGTAAATGACGCTCCCGAAGTGGATTACGGTTTTCTATATCAGAGCAAGGATTCGCATACAAAATTTTTTATGGAGCGGTATGCGGAGTGCCTGAATCGTGAAAATTCCTGATATTTCAAAAATAAAACGCTATGGCTGTAGACATGTAGTATGAGCAGGAATAGAAATCTACTGTCCCGTCGGCAAGGATTTCATCATCTCCTTCCAACATTTGAACAGAAATCTGGTGTTCCTTGGAATCGCCGGGAATATCCTCAAATCCTATTGGCACAGGCGCGACAAAGGTAACTGCCTTGATAAAATCCTCATAACCTTCCACCGTGGATAAAAGCACGTTTGCTCCCAGCTCCGGAAGCGGCTCCCCGTCCGTCTGCGATACATCGAACACGGATACTGCATGGAAAGCGGGGATTTTGACTTCTATTTCCTCTGTCTGCGGCATACCGTCCTTATCCAGCATGACCTCTCCGGTCACTGGGTCTACCTTTTCCCGTTCTTCCTTGATTTTATAAGGAGCAGGGGCAAGGATACGGATTCCCCGCTCCCCTTTCTTCACATGGCGCTTAAAATTCTTCTGCCATGCCTGATAACCTGCTACTAAAGTTGCGGAGGTAGCTTTTATATTTCTCACTTTCAAAAAGCTCCTTTAAGCCCTCCTCCAGCTTATCCGTGATTTCCTTTACTTTCTGCTTTTCTGTCTTTGCATCTGCCATATTTTTTCCTTTCTCTGCACGAAAAAAAAAGACAATCTAATGCGACTATCTTTCTTCTTGATAAAACAAAAAGGCAGCGAACTGTTTTTCCATAGAAATTCAGCTCACTGCCCTGTTGTATTTGTTATTCAGTTACTTCGATTATGCCAATGCAGGCTCTCTCTTTTTGATGACGGCTTCAACTTCTGCAACAGTTTTCTTCGTTGCTACTGCTATCTGCTCAAGCGTAAAATGATTCTCATACATATTCATGATTACATCCGCCAAAGTGTTGTCCTTGATTCCCTGACTCAGATTACACATAGCGCTCACATCCTTTCTCAATTTATCATCTACCGGAATATGATACTCTGTTTCCATAATTCCTAATTTCTCATCAACGGACAATTCCATTGATAAAATTGTACTCAGCAGACGATGCAGCTTATACTTCTCATCATGCTCAGGAAGCTCGTTTGCAATACCAATCATAACGATATTCAGCAAATCCAGACTGCCTTTCCACTGATAAGAACCCAGCAGATCATCTTTTACCAAATGAACATAAGCCATACTGTTCTCATCCATGTTCATACAAACCCATATCGAGAATACACGTTTTATGTCATTATAGTTTGTCTTAACAAAATCCCGTTCCTTCTGTGAGGAAACAAGACGGCTTACATAGAAAACTGCCCGGTTCAAAATATCATAGCTTGCAGGCTCATCTTTCTGTGCTTCCAGATTGACAATCACCTGAGAAATGCCATCTTTCATCCGCACATAAAAGATAATATCGAACCGTACCAGTCCTTCATTGACCTCCGCATTCTCCGTATTCATGCCGACAATCCGCTGTCCATCTTTTTCTTTTACCACATTGGTTAACCCCGGTTCCACCGGGACCGCACTGATAAGCGGCTCACCTTCAATATAGGATACTACGTCTTTCGGATTCATTCCGCGGAACTCATCAACCGTCTTTACCAGAATATGCGCCAGAATGATTTTATTTCCTAACAGGCGCTTCGCCTGCTCATCATACTGAGCCTCTCTGTCTGTTGCATTCACTGCATTTTTTATTTCTGTGTCCATAGCCATAACCTCCTTTGTTAGTGACAGGAATTGCGAAAGCCATTCCCTAAAGGTATATGACCTCATAATCATTATACCCCGGAACCGATGCCGAATCAACCGGATTTTTCAGAAAAGAAAATCCGGCGGATTCCTGCTGTTATTTCATCAGTTTTCTAATAATTACAATATTTTCTCTTTCCCCTTCGCCTTTTCCATGCCAGTTCTGCCAGCTCCCGCCGCCTGCACCTTGAACGTTTCCAGCTTTTCCCGCAGCGACATCCTCTGGGCAGGCTGATCCGCCATCGCCGCCGCAATCTTTCTCCCTTGCAAACCTCCGCCGACTGCAATCAATCCCTGACCTGTGGCTTCTTTCGAGTGAGGCATGGTTACAGAATCGGATTTTTCCTCCGTTTCATCGTCCATACCAAGTGCCTCATTTCCTTTTTCGTCCATATTAAGCAGGGCATTTAGAGCTGCCAGGCGTTCCAACTTCTGCGCCAGTTCTTCCTCCTGTGCAAATGGTTTTGTAACCTCTGCTTTTGCAGTTTCGAGCTGACGCTCCACATTCTCCAGCTTCGCCTGCGTCTCTGCAAGCTGCTTCGGCATGGATTCAATGGCATGGTTGATACGGGAAATGTTTCCGAGCGGGTCAGCGCCGATCTCAAGGTTATGGCTTAACTGCCCTTTTAAGTTCATCACAAATTTGTGGTTGAACGAATCAAAGGACACTGACATCCTGAATCCGGCGTATTCCCCGACCATAGCAGGCACGTTGACCGTTTTCATCGCCTTGTACATTCCCACAAGCGCGGCTCCGGCTTCCCTTGTCTCCGTATAGAGCTTATCCCCGAAATGCAATCTCCTCCGGCGGCACCCCTTTCTCAATCAGTTTATTTTTTACGTTCTCATACACATTAAATGTACCGTCCCCTTTGGGCGTTGACAGGTCACAGAAGATGAGCTGTGCCGACCGCTGCTCCTTCGTCTGCTCCCATGTTTCAAAGGCTTTTCTGACGCAGGCCGCCGCTTTAGAATCCTGTTGCGGACTGCCTCTGCATGCTCCGCAAGAGAAGCAACCATTTCCTGCCGGATAATGACATCCTCGATCTCGTCATTGGAATATTCCTCCGGAAAATACCTGCTGATCTTATCACCTTTGATCGTGACTTTTCTTTCCTTCGGCTTTTCTTCCGTCAGTATCAGCCTTACCATTGCCAGTGTCAGCTCGCCGCTTTTTCCGTATTCCTTCAGTTTTGCCGCCTGCGCGCTGGAAACTGACGCGCCTGTTTCCAGAAGAATCTCCAATACATAGCGCTGCTGCTCCCCTGTCAGAAAAGAAATGTCAACGCCCTGCGAGATCCCAATCTTCTTTGCGTCCACCAGATCAAGCAGCTCATCGGATAGCCTTGCAAGCCACACATACCGCTACACAGTCTTTCCGCTCTCCCCGGCGGCTTCCCCCACTTCATCGAGGGTACTGCCGCCTTTGCTGCCCTGATGCTTCATAGCTTCGTACTTCATGGCATACGCCTTTGCTTTCTCGCTGGGCAGAATATCCTCCCGCTGGATATTGGAATCCACCATGATGATTGTCGCTTCATCATCCGTATAATTACGGACAATAATCGGCATATCCGTTTTCCCGGCTCTTTTCGATCCTAGTTTCCTGCGGTGTCCGGAAATCAATTCATATCCGCCCCCGGCTCTCGGTCTTGCAATGCCCGGAACAAGTACCCCATAAAGCCGGATACTTTCCGTTGTTTCCTCCATCTTTTCATCGACCAACACTTTAAATGGATGATCTTTGAAATCATAAATATCTTCTAACGGAGCATTGATGATCTGCTCCCCTGCATCCTGCGCGCTGCTTCCGCCGAATAAATCTTCATAGCTGTTCAGCTTTATCTTTGCCGCACTCCCTGCCTTACTCATCACGAAGCACCTCCTCCGTCAGAGACTGGTAGGCGTTTGCCACCTTGCCCTTTGGGTCATGCTGGTAAATGCTGACGCCCTCTGCGGAAATCTCCGCATTTCCATAATTCTCAATCAGCAGGGCGCTGATGTCCCTTGCATAATTCGTCCGGCTGTCCACCATAGTCAGCAGAATCCCCTCGATCTCCAGCTTCGGATTGATCTGCCGCTTTACCCTGCCTATGGTCTTGATAAGCTGCTCCAGCCCCTTGACAGGCAGGTATGCCGCCTGCACAGGCATCAAGATGCTGTCGGCGCAGGCAAAAGCATTTATGGTTATCATGCCAAGGGAGGGCATACAGTCAATCAGGATATAATCGTAACTCTCCCTCACCTGCCCTATGTAGGAACGCATCACAAGCTCCCGGCTCATCACATTCACAAGGGAAACCTCCAGGCCGGATAACTCGATGTTCCCCGGCATCAGGTCAATTCCTTCGTCATGCTTTAAGATACCGTAATCCGGCTCCATTTCCTCATCGTTGATAACCTTTTCCAGTACATTTGCCAGAGTGATCTCCAGCTTGTCCGGCTCCGTGAAGCCCAGGCTCGCGGTCAGGCTCCCCTGTGCGTCCGCATCTATGAGAAGCACCCGTTTCCCCTGTTTTGCCAGCCTTCGTGCAGGCATTCCGTTTTCACGCAGCCTGTCTTAAAATCATAAATCCGCTTGATGTTTCTTCTGGTATCCTCGTTGATGCCAAGGCAGTAGCAGAGTGCCTTGTGGTACGCATCCTGATACCTGACTTCCTTTAATTTCTCATAGTAGAATTTCTCATGTGCTTTGCTGATAAAAACAATGTTTTCTGCTCCTAACGCTGTACTCTTGTTCATTCCTGAACCTCCTTAATTTTATTTTTGCAATTAAAAAGGACTAAGTCCTTTAAAAGCCATAGCTTTTAGGATTTAATCCTAATCAAGAGATAATGAAAGGGAAGCTTTTCAGCCTCCCTTTCGAGTTATATATAGATTTTGCAAATAATATCTTTAAATCGGTTCGCCTTTGTGTACTCAGAGTGATGTTTCATATACTCCTGCACATCTCTCCGAGTAATAACCAGCGTTGTGAAGTAAAAATATCTGCGTTCCTCTATTTTCCTACATTGGCAATCGCTGCCTGTGCTGCAGCCAGTCTGGCAATCGGCACACGGAACGGTGAGCAGGATACATAATTCAGCCCGGTTCTGTGGAAGAATTCTACAGAAGAAGGATCACCGCCATGTTCGCCGCACACACCTACTTTCAGGTCAGGGCGGGTTTTGCGTCCCTTTTCTGTCGCCATCTCAACCAGCTGTCCCACGCCAGTCTGATCCAGTCTCGCAAAAGGATCCGACTCATAGATCTTTGCTTTATAATAAGAATCCAGGAACTTTCCGGCATCGTCACGAGAGAAGCCAAAGGTCATCTGTGTCAGGTCATTGGTGCCGAAAGAGAAGAACTCAGCTTCCTCTGCAATGGCGTCAGCTGTCAGAGCCGCTCTGGGGATCTCAATCATGGTACCGATGTGGTATTCCATGTCGGAGCCTTTTTCTGCCTTGACTTTTTCAGCAGTTTCTACCACAATATCTTTTACGAATTTCAGTTCCTTCTTCTCACCTACCAGAGGGATCATGATCTCTGGAACAATCTTGATACCTGTCTCTTCCTGTGTTTCAATGGCAGCTTCCATTACGGCTCTGGTCTGCATTCTGGCGATTTCAGGATAGGTGACAGCCAGACGGCAGCCTCTGTGTCCCATCATCGGGTTAAACTCATGCAGCGCATCGCACTTTGCGCGAACCTGTCCGGGGGTCATACCCATATCCTCTGCCAGAGCCTTAATGTCCTCCTCGTCAGTAGGCACAAACTCATGCAGCGGCGGATCCAGATAACGTACTGTCATCGGGCGGCCCTCCAGTGCCTTGTACATTGCCTTAAAATCAGATTTCTGGAAAGGCAGAAGTTCCATCAGAGCTGCCTCTCTGGCTTCCGCTGTATCAGAAAGGATCATTTTACGAATCTTGGGAATTCTGTCGGGCTCGAAGAACATATGCTCGGTACGGCACAGGCCAATACCTTCTGCTCCCAGTTTCACTGCATTAATGGTATCTGCCGGCGTATCGGCATTTGTTCTCACCTGCAGATCTCTGAACTCATCTGCCCATGCCATAATTCTGCCAAAGTTTCCTCCCACAGATGCCTCTACTGTAGCGATATCGCCTTTATAAATTTTGCCTGTTGAGCCATCCAGAGAGATAAAATCGCCTTCATGGAAGGTGTATCCGCCCAGTTCAAAATATTTTTCTGCTTCATCAATCTTGATCTCTCCGCATCCTGATACACAGCATGTTCCCATACCACGGGCTACAACAGCCGCATGAGAAGTCATACCTCCTCTGACAGTCAGAATACCTTCTGACGCGTGCATGCCTTCGATATCTTCAGGAGAAGTCTCCAGACGAACCAGAATGACTCTCTGTCCTTTTTCATGAGCAGCCTTTGCGTCTTCTGCCGTAAAGTAAACCTGACCGGCAGCAGCGCCTGGTGAAGCAGGCAGGGCAGAACCGATTACCTCTCCAGCCTTCAGCGCCTGCGGATCAAAGGTCGGGTGCAGCAGCTGATCCAGAGACTTCGCTTCGATCCTGCAGACCGCTTCCTGAGGTGTAATCTTTCCTTCATCTACCAGATCGCAGGCGATCTGAATCGCTGCGTGAGCAGTTCTCTTGCCATTTCGTGTCTGAAGGAAAAACAGCCGGCCTTCCTGAATCGTAAACTCCATATCCTGCATATCCCGATAATGGTCTTCCAGCTTGTTCGCAATTTCAATAAACTGCGCATAACATTCCGGCAGATCTTCGGCCAGCCTGGAAATCGGCTGAGGAGTACGGACACCGGCAACCACATCTTCGCCCTGGGCATTGATCAGATATTCGCCGAAAACGCCTTTTGCACCGGTCGCAGGGTTACGGGTAAACGCAACGCCAGTACCGGAGGTATTTCCCATGTTGCCGAATACCATAGCCTGCACATTGACAGCAGTACCCCAGTCTCCGGGAATATCGTTCATACGGCGGTATACAATAGCTCTGTCATTATCCCATGAACGGAATACAGCCTTAACCGCCTCCATTAACTGAACCTTGGGATCCTGAGGGAATTCCTCTCCCATCGCTTCCTTATAAATTGATTTGAACTTTCCAATAATATCCTTCAGATCCTCAGCAGTCAGATCTGTGTCGTACTGAACTCCTCTGGATTCTTTTTCTTCATCCAGAATCCGCTCAAAATGAGACTTGGGAATTTCCATAACCACATCTGAAAACATCTGGATAAATCTTCTGTAAGAATCATAAGCGAATCTGGGGTTGCCGGTCTTTGCAGCGAAACCTTCTACCGCTTCATCATTCAGTCCCAGATTCAAAATCGTATCCATCATACCGGGCATAGATGCTCTGGCGCCGGAACGAACAGATACCAGCAGCGGATCAGAAGTATCGCCGAAACTCTTGCCCTGAACGCCCTCCAGCCATTTCAGCGCATCGAAAATCTGGCCTTGAATTTCTTCGGAAATCACTTTGCCATTGTTATAATAATCCGTACATGCTTCAGTGGTTACTGTAAACCCCTGAGGAATCGGCAGCCCGAGATTGGTCATTTCTGCAAGGTTAGCTCCTTTGCCGCCGAGAAGGTTGCGCATGTCGGCATTTCCTTCTTTGAATAAATAAACCCATTTTGCCATAAAGTATAGTCCTCCTAAAACTTTCTCTGAATCACATCTTCGTACAGTGCCGGCCGGAAGTCGACAAAATTGCCTCTCCCCGCCGCCGCCAGGCGATGGTCTTTGTCTATTATAACATAAAAATCCTTCCAGTAAATAGGAAACATGTTAAATTTTTATACTTTTTCGGGTTTTTTATTCATCCGCTTATACTGATTTCATAAAATCATCCCACGATTATTGGTTCTTTTGCCTTCCACTTTAAAATCACTTTAAACAAATCTCCGTCCAGAACCACATCAAAGGTTCCTCCCTGAATGGTGGTAAAGCTTTTGGCGATGGCCAGGCCCAGGCCGGAGCCTTCGGTATTCCGGGACTGGTCTCCCCGGACGAACCGCTCTGTGATCTCGTCAGACTGGAAGGTCAGCTCCTGCTCCGACGTGTTTTTCAGCGTCACCCAGATCTCATCCTGCATCCGCTCTGCCGTGATATAGGCCCTGGAATGGGGCATGCTGTATTTCAGGATATTCACCACCAGATTTTCGAAAATCCGGTAGGTTTTCTCACAGTCCAGATAAACCGGCAGCTTCTCGGGGCGGAAGGAACAGCGGAATTCGATCTGGGAGCTTTTCACCCGGTCGTCCAGCTCGAACATCACCTGCTTAATCAGCGCCGCCAGATCCAGATTCACCGGGTTCAGCACAATGTTGTTGCTGCTGGCCTTGCTGATGACAAACAGATCCTCGATCAGCCGTTTCAGCCGCTGGGATTTCTGATCCAGCGTATCAATATATGCCCGGCGCTGCTCTTCTGTAATTCCCTCCTCCTTCAGCAGATTGGTATAGGTGATAATGGAGGTCAGAGGCGTCTTTAAATCATGGGAGACATTGGTGATCAGCTCGGAGCGCATCCGCTGGCTCTTAATCTCCTCCTCCACCGCCTTTTTGAAACCGGTCTGGATATCCAGCAGCTCATCCCGCATGGCGTTAAATACACCCAGGTCCTCGGGAAGCCGCACCTCCAGATTTCCGTCCGCCATCTCCTGGACGCCGGCCAGCAGCTCGCAGTAGTCCTCTCTGATCCGCTCATATCGCCTGCGCAGGAATAAAAAGAGAATAACCGTATAGATAAACAGTCCCAGAATGCCGGCCACCCAGGCGCAGCACAGCACTGTCAGCACCACGAAATTTAATCCCAGCAGCATCAGCAGCTGTCTGTCTGCCCCGTCCTTCAGGTCAATCTCCCGCAGCTGGCTGAAAAACCGCCGTATTCCCGTCATCCTGCCCCGCAGCAATCTGCCGCAGTAGGAGCAGTTTCTGACATAAGCGCCAAACCCTTCTCGAAAGATGGGATGAATCGACAGCACCAGCAGCAGGGCAGAGCCGAAATATAAGATCCATACACAATAATTAAAGAGGTAATCGGCAAAATTCTGCAGGGTGCTGGGCGCCCGCCCCAGAAAGGTGGAGAACAGGGAGCCGGAAACAGTATAGTAGGCCATCGAAGCCAGCGGCTCATACAGCATCAGCAGTACGATCAGGCCTGCCAGCAGGATTTCCATGGGGATCTTAATGCCTGTCATCAGTTCTTTCTCGCTGGTGACAAAGGGCAGCCCGATGCCGATCAGAGCCGTCACCAGCAGGGCAAAGGTGATGATTCCGTTGAACCCGGCGTCTCCGAACCGGTATTCTGCGGAATACATAATGTATTCCTCACTGTCCTTGCTCATATAGAAGGTGTCCCTGGCCGATGCGTATACGATGGTGACATTGGCAGGCCCCCGGCTTCCCCGCAGTTCATTATAATAAGAGAGATCCAGCCCGGCCAGATTCAGCAGCCGGTCTCTGTCCTGGCTTTCACTGATATAGCGGTTCAGATACCGCTCCTCCACTCCCTTGAAGGAAACCACAGAGGGATTTCCCGCTTCATCATATCTCAGGGCCACATAAAAAGCATACCGGTTCTCCAGGCCGCCTCCGTCATCCTGGCTGAGGAGGAAGAGATCATTCACCGAGTTTCCCAGTCCCAGCCCCTGATCATCATAGATCCGGTATTCCAGCTCATAGGCAGGCACCAGATTCCGCAGAAACTCCCGATAGAGATTCTCCAGAGCCTGATTGAACTGTTCCGCGTCATAGCCGTCCAGACCGGCGGAGTAGGTGATCTCCGAGTCGCTGGAGACATTGCCTTCCGCCGTCTCTGTCTGCCACACTGCCGGATTCCCGGATACGGAGAAATACAGCTCCGCCGGGGTCAGCGACTCATCCCGGTAGGAATTCACATAATCCCAGTAAAGGCCTACGGAACCTTCATACAGCATATCCATAAAATCATTCATCCGGCTCTCCGACGCCTGCATCTGTTCCGCTTCCCGCTTCTCCATCCTGGACTGAACCAGGGGATAGAGGGACATGACGATAATCGCCAGCAATGTCAGAATCAGCCAGACCACCATCATGTTACGGAACCGGCTATTGTTTTTCAATTTTATACCCAACGCCCCACACCACCTTTAAATATTTCGGTTCTTTTGGATTAACCTCGATTTTTTCTCTGATTTTTCTCACATGGACCATGATGGTATCCGTGTTGACCGCCCGTTCATTCCATACCCGCTCATAGATCTCATCTGCCGAGTACACCCGCCCGGGGTTCTTAATCAGCAGCGCCAGGATCCGGAATTCCAGCGGGGTCATCTTCACCGGGACGCCGTCCACAAATACCTGCACCGTATCCTCATTCAGTTCCAGGCCGCCCACTGTATATACATGCTCGGAGCGCTCCTTGCCCATCAGGGCCAGATATTTGGCATACCGTCTCAGCTGGGAATTCACCCTGGCCACCAGCTCCATCGGGGCGAAAGGCTTGGTTACATAATCATCCGCCCCGATATTCAGCCCGGTCACCTTGTCGATCTCCTCCGACTTCGCCGTCAGCATAATCACAGGAAAATCATATTCCTCCCGCAGCTTCATCGTCATAGTGATGCCGTCCATCACCGGCATCATCACATCCACGATCGCCAAATGGATTTCCTCTTTCTCCAGAATCCGCAGTCCCTCCTGTCCGTTATATGCCTGAAAGACCTGATAGCCCTGATTCCTCAGATAAATCGCCACACCGGCCGCAATCTCCTTATCATCTTCCACAATAAGTATTTTGTACTGATCCATATACGTCTCCTTACGATTCCAAAAATAGTATATAATACGAATATAGTATATTTTAAAGGAAAAAGCTAAAAACCTTTTCAACAAATTTCTTAATATTTTATTAAGGAAGCAGATTCTGAAAAAAAGCTGGACTTTTTTCTGTTTTCGTTTCATAATGGAAAAAGAATTTTGCAATTTGCTATCATGAACGGAGGAAGAATATGAAATATATTGTAATTTTAGGGGACGGCATGGCCGATGAACCCCTGGAAGCCTTAAAAGGCAGCACCCCGCTGGCATGTGCCCGCACCCCGATGATGGACCAGCTGGCGAAAGTGTCCGAGGTGGGCATGGTGAAAACCATCCCCGACGGCATGAAGCCGGGCAGCGATACTGCTAACCTCTCTGTTCTAGGCTACGATCCGAAACAGTATTACACCGGCCGCTCTCCCCTGGAAGCGCTGAGCATCGGCGTACCTATGAAAGACACCGATATCGCCCTGCGGTGCAATGTGGTCACCATCTCGGAGGAGGATGTCCCCTTCGAGGAACAGACCATCATCGACCATAGTGCGGGAGAAATCCCTACCGAAGAGGCCGACCAGCTGATTCAGGCAGTGAAGGAGGTCTTTCAGGACGAAACCTACCAGTTTTATACAGGAACCAGCTACCGCCATCTGCTGATCTGGAATGGAGGGAAGGTACTGGATCTGACTGCGCCCCACGATGTCCTGGGACAGGTAATCGGCCCGCATCTGCCGGAAGACCCGAAGCTGCGGGAAATGATGGTAAAAAGCTACGACATCCTGAATCGCCATCCGGTCAACCTGAAACGGGCAGCCGAGGGGAAACGGAAGGCCAACTGCCTCTGGTTCTGGGGCGCCGGCACAAAGCCCATCCTAACCTCCTTCTATGAAAAGACAGGGAAAAAAGGCGCCATGGTTTCCGCCGTGGATCTTTTAAAGGGCATCGCCACAGGCGCTCAGATGAAGGTCATCGAAGTCCCCGGCGCCGACGGCTCCCTCCATACCAATTATAAAGGAAAAGCCATGGCCGGGGTCAACGCGGTTCTGAAAGAGGGATGCGACTTCGCCTATATTCACCTGGAAGCGCCGGATGAGATGGGCCATCAGGGCAGCATCCCCGATAAAATCACCGCCATCGAAAATCTCGACCGGCGGATTATCCGGATCGTGAAAGAACAGATGGATCAGTCAGGAGAGGACTACCGCCTGCTCATACTCCCCGACCACCCCACTCCCATCCGCTGCCGCACCCACACCTCCGATCCCGTCCCCTACATGCTGTACGACAGCACAAAGACCGTGGAAGGGCCGGAGGCATACAATGAAAAAACCGCGGCGGAGGGCGGGATCTTCCTGCCGGAAGGACCGATGCTGATGGAAAAATTATTCGCCTAGAAAATTTATCTGATTTTTTCCATAATGTTTACATTACCTGTTTTGTTTTAACCAGCCTTTTACACTTGTGAAACGCAATATTGATGTCCTCCTGCTATATTTAACAGATAAGAACCTGCGGCTGTCTGTGACAGAAAACAGAAACAGACAGAAACGCAGGTGACAGAAGGGAGAAAACATCATGAAAAAGCGATATCTTTGTTCTGCCCTGATCGCATGTCTGGCGATATCGGAAATGGCTGCTCCCACAGCAGCTTTTGTCCGGGCAGAACCGGCAGCATATGTCAATGATGCCGAAGCCACCGGTTCACTGAGCAGAAACCAGATTGCCACATTAAGCGGCGGCAATGTGCCTGAGCAGACGGCCGTTTATATTAACGAAATCGAATCCAGCGCCCCTGACGATGGCAATGACTGGATTGAAATTTATAACGCAGGCAGCAACCCTGTGGATATCAGCGGCTGGTTTGTTACCGACGACAAAGGACTGGAGCGGTTTACAGATGGGAAGACAACGCCTTTTCCGGAGGGTACCACACTGGCAGCTGGCGCGGTGATGGTACTGGAAGATTCTGTGAACTTTGATTTTGGCCTCGGCAGCGATGATGCTGTCACTTTATATGATAAAGATCAGAAGATCATCGACACCTACACTTATAACGGCCACGCTTCCGGAACCTATTCTCGGAATCCGGACGGTACCGGAGAATTTGTTGACCAGCCTTCCACCAAAGGCGGCCTGAACATCTATGCGGAAGAACCGGACGGCGGTACAGCCGGTCTGGTACTGAATGAAATCAACTCTTCCCCTGATGACTGGGTAGAGGTGATGAATACCGGCAATGAAGCAATGGATATCTCCAGTTATGAGATCCGTGACAATTCCGATGACCACCGCTGGAAATTCCCCGAAGGCACAGTTATCGAAGCAGGCGCTTTGCTGGCCGTAGATGACAATTCCGTTGGACAGATTTTTAATGATGATAATAATACATATGAAACGGGCACCTTCGCAAGCGCCATCGGCATCGGATCAGGAGACAGCATCCGCCTTTATGACAGCGAAGGTACTTTGCTGGATACCTATAGCTGGACGGAACACGCTTCTTACAATGGCGATGCCGCTATGGCTTCCTACGGCAGATATCCGGATGGAAGCGGCGCATTCTGCCTGACCAGAGAAACAAAAGGCATGCCAAATGAATGGTACGCGCCTGCTGTAGTAATCAATGAAGTAGAAAGCAACGGTGATGAGACAGACTGGGTGGAAATGAAAAATATCGGCAGCACGCCTGTGGATATCTCCGGATGGTATCTCCTGGACAATGACCCGACAGGACACGCCGCAGACACTGTCCCGGTAGCGGAAGGCACTATATTAAACCCCGGTTCTTACTATGTATTTGAACAAGACAGGGATTTCACCTTTGGTCTGGGAAAAGATGACCGGGCAGTCATTTACAGCAAAGGCGGTGCGGCAGTTGCCGAATACAGCTGGACTTCCCACGCAGAGGGCGTATATGCCAGAATCCCCGACGGAACCGGTGAAATGATTGATTATCCCACTTCCACAAAAGGAAAAATAAATCTGGCTCTTAACCCGGTTGTCCTGAACGAAATACAGTCGAATGACCCTGATGACGGCCCTGACTGGATCGAGCTGGCCAACCCCACCAGTGAACCTCTGGATATTTCCGGCATCGTAATCAAAGACAGTGACGATTCCCATGAATATACCATACCGGCAGGAACAGAAATCCCCGCTAACGGCTATCTGGTAATAGACGATCTGACTTTTGGATTCGGGCTGGGAAAAGAAGATTCTGTACGCCTTTATGACGATGGAAATCTGATTGCCTCCGCTTCCTGGACAGGCCACACCAATCCTACCCTGGGCCTTTACCCTGATGTCAACGGAACGGAATACAGAGATACCAAAATCCCCACACCCGGCGCAGCCAATCAGTTCGCCGGCATTCCGGAGATCATCCAATGGTCAGGCGACGGGAAAATTACCATTTTTGATACAGCATCCATATTTAAGGAAGACTCTTCCGGACTGGACTTCTTTAACGGCCAGCTGTATGCAGTTGATAACGGAACCGCTACATTCTGGATCCTGGATGTGGCAGAGGACGGAACACTGACCTTTGCGAAAGGCTTTGAGAACGGAAAACGGATCCGTTTCCAGAAAGATGCCGGCGATCCTGAAGCCGCGGGCCCGGACGCAGAAGGCATCACAGTGGATGGAAACGGTCTGGTATATATTGCTTCTGAGCGGGATAACAGCGATAAAGGCGTAAATTATAATACTATCCTGATGGCAGACCCGCAGACAGAAGGCAGTGATCTGACTGCGGTAAAAGAATGGGATCTGACCAGCTCTCTGCCCGCTGTTTCTGCCAATATGGGCCTTGAGGCTGTTGAATGGGTTTCCAATGCGGCAGTAACCGGAAAACTCTACGACCAGAATACCGGGAGCGGTTTCCGTCCGGAAAATTATCCCGATGCCGTAGCGAACGGTGTATTCTTTGTCGCGCTGGAAGATAATGGCCATGTTTATGCTTATGTATTAAATGAGGACGGAACCGCTGTCCAGATCGCCGACCTGGATTCCAAACTGGGCGGCGCAATGGCGCTTGATTATGATACGTATGAAAATGTTCTCTGGGTTATGGCGGATAACGGCTATGGCAACAAGAGCGCCCGAATGACACTGAACGGAACCGAAACGCCGGACATCGTCCATATCCTGCCTCCGGAAGGCTTAGACGCTTCTGCCAATTATGAAGGCTTTGCCATTGCGGAAGCTTCCTTTACCGTAAACGGACAGAGGCCTGTATACCGCTTCCAGGATGGCGTGACTTCCGGCGCGCTCACCATCGGTTCAGTCGCATGCAGCTATACGCCCTCCACAGGAGATGCCGAGAATCCCGGCGATACACAGAACCCCGGTGATACACAAAATCCCGGCAATACACAGAACCCCGGCGATACGCAGAACCCCGGCGATACACAGAACCCCGGTGATACACAAAATCCCGGCGATACACAGAACCCCGGCGATACGCAAAATCCCGGCGATACACAAAATCCCGGTGATACGCAGAATCCCGGCGATACACAGAACCCCGGCGATACGCAGAACCCCGGCAGCAGTAATCAGGGCGAAAATCAGAATCCCGGTACCTCCCAGAATCAGAACAACGGACAGAATCAGGCACAGAACCAGAATGTCGCTGCTACTGCTCAGTCACCGAATACAGGCGATCAGAGCCATATCGTACTCTGGAGCGGTGTTTCCGTCATCGCCCTTGGCGGAATCCTGGCTGCCATAATTTACAAAAAGAAACGTTCCATCTGATATCAGTCTCTTATGGGGATGTCGGTTAATACCGATTTTTGTTTCCTGAGAATGTACGAAAGAGACCATCCGATAAAATCCTGGCTTTTATAAAACTCCGGATTTTTATCGAATGGTCTCTTTCTTTTTATGCCCCTTTTCCTTTGAATTTGTCAGTATTTTACTCCGCCCCAGTACACCGGCGAATATACTTCCGCGATCTCCGGCAGCTCCACGTCTTTCAGCGCCCATCTCTTGAATTCTTCAAAGCCTGTCCTGTCCACAATATATCCGATATGTTCCTTGCCGCCGGGCGCGGTGCGGTCGATATATTGTTCCACGTAATCATAGGTATTGAGGATGATTTTGATGATACTTTCCTCATCCGCCCATTTGATGAAGTCCTGGCCCAGACGGGGGTTTTTCTTTCCGGTTCTGCCCAGCAATGTCAGCCGGTAATATTTCTTTTCGCTTCTGGTCCAGGCGCCGTTGGGACAGCTTAATACACACTCCCCACAGCCGATGCATTTTTCCTCGTTCCTTTGGGGACGGTAGTTCACCGTTTTCAGCGCCTCCACAGACTTCCTGGCGCAGGATTTGACGCAGGCGCCGCAGGAGACGCACCGCTCAGGATGAAACTGAGGCAGGGTCATCCCCATAATGCCGAAATCGTGCATCCGCACCTTCGCGCAGTCGTTGGGGCATCCGGTCAGGGCAATCTTAAAGTGAAGGTCATTGGGAAATACCGCCTTTTCGATTCTTTTGGCAAATCCGGTGGTATCATAGCAGCCGTAGGGACATACCCGGTTTCCGATGCAGGCGATGATATTTCTGGTACCGGAGGCGGGATAGCCTTCTCCCTCTGTCTCCTGATTGATTTCCAGCCCGTCGATCAGCTCCTGGAGGAGCCGGTTGACCTCCGGCACTTTCTCGAAGGGAATACCGGGGATCTCGAAGCCCTGGCGGTTTGTAATATGTATGGTTCCGTTCCCGTATCTTTCGGCAATCTCCTGCAGGCGGCTCAGATATTTCGCTTCCAGATGGCCGCCCGGCACCCTGACGCGGGAAGCGGTCAGCCCCCGCTCCTTTGTCACGCGGAAAGCGTTCTTCTTCAGCTTTTTTGTATTCATATCCATAGCTCCGTCCCTCCTAATCGATCAGCAGCTTGCCCTTGGTATAGTTAAACACCGGCCCGTCCAGGCAGATGTAGGTATCTCCCACCTTGCAGTGGCCGCATTTTCCCAGTCCGCAGCACATCTTGCGCTCCTGGGAAACCCATATATTTTCCTCCGGGATGCCTCTTTCCAGCAGCCCCTGGACAGAAAACCGCATCATGGCAGGCGGCCCTACCACGATGGCCGCGGCTGTGTTCGGATCTTCCAGCTGTATCTGGGGAATATACTGGGTGACCAGGCCCACCTGGCAGGCTGTATCTCCCTCTGCGCAGTCTACCGTCAGAATGACTTCCATGGTCTCTTTCCACCGGGCCAGATCCTGGAAAAACAAAATGTCATGGGGTGTCTTAAAGCCGCAGATCAGCGTCATTCCCTTCCGCTCTTCCGGATGGCGGGCGAAATAGTCCACCACGCCCCTCACCGGGGACAGTCCGGTTCCGCCGGCCATTACCACCAGCTCACGCCCCCGGTACAGGCCGATATCGAAGCCGTTGCCGTAGGGGCCGCGGAGAAAGAGGGTATCGCCCACATAGTTTTCAAAAATTTCATTGGTCACCTTTCCCACTCTGCGGATAGTCAGGTCCACACTGTCAGGCCCGATGCCGCTGACCGATATGGGCGCCTCGCCGTACCGGGGGATGGACACCTCGAAGAACTGCCCCGGTTTTACCTCACCGGTATAGGCCATGCGGAAGGTATACTCAATATCTGTATGCCGGATCACCTCCAGAATACGGGAGGCAAAGGGAAGATAATCATTTCTCGTCATTTTCAGCCACCTCCTTCATGGCATTTTCCAGCTTATTGATACAGCCGGAAAAGGAAATATACTCCGGACAGATATCATCGCACCGGCCACAGCCCACACACATCTGATACCCGTTCCGCTGCTTATAATCCAGTACCTTATGGAGCACCTTGAACCGCATCCGCTGACCGTTCTTCTGCCGGTAGCTGCCTCCTCCGGCTACGTCGGTGAACCCGTCCACCATACAGGAAGCCCACACCCTGCGCCTCTCTCCCACTTTGCCGTTTTCACTGTAAAACAGGTCCTGCATGGTGAAGCAGGTGCAGGTGGGACAGACGAAGTTGCACCGGCCGCAGTTGATGCACCGGCTGTCGTATTCCGTCCACATTCCGCTCCCGGCCACAGTCTGATCCAGCTCCGCCGGAATATGTACCTTCACCGTATTTTCCGTCACATAAGAGGGCTCTGCCTGCTCTCTTCGGCAGCCCAGCTCCTCCAGCAGTTTTTCCCAGCTCTCGTCCCGGCAATCCATCCGGTACCCGCCGTCCTCTGTCCGGTCAATACTCAGCTGATAGCCCTCCGACCGGTTGGTTCCCATGCTGACGCAGAAACAGTTTTCAAAAGACTGGCTGCAGCCGATCAGGATAATTTTCAGATTTTCCCGCAGTCTGCTGTAATAATAATCTGCCGGCCCGTTTTTCAGATACATGTCATCCAGCCGCTTCAGGCTGTGGATGTCGCAGCTCCGCATAAAGATCACGGCCCCTTTGGCCGGTATCTCAGGCTCCTTCACCTGATCCTCGGTAAAGAAAAATAATGTCTGAGAAACCGGATTCAGTATTTCTTTAAATGAATACTGGGATTTCTGATCCAATACCACCTCTTCCATACAGCTGATTTCCCCGTAGCGGATACAGTCCGTATCCGAAAAGCGGCCTTCGCCGTGAAAACATTTGGGGGCAAAAACACGGCTGTCCTCTCTCAGCTTTTCCAGAAAGCGGTTCATCTGTTCCAGATCCGCATAAAATCCCATGACGCACCTCCATCTCATTTTCCAGTATTTACAATGGTTTCCTGCAGAAAAGATTAGCATAAAAAAAAGAGGCTGTATGTTGCCTGGGCAACACACGGCCTGTTATTTCAGATAAAATGTATTTTTATTATAGGAGATCAGGCCCTCTGCCTTCATCCGGGCCAGTTCTCTGGTGAGGGCGCTCCGATCCGCACAGAGATATTCCGCCAGCTCCGTCCGTTTCAGGGGGATCTCAAACCGGTCAGCGCCCTGCCTGTCTGCCTGGATCCGCAGGTATGTCAGGATTTTATCCCGCAGAGTCTTCTGGGAAGTAACCTCCACTTTTTCCATCAGCTGGATATTTTTCTCACAGATCAGCCGCACCATGTTTTCAATCAGGCGATGGTGAAAGACACATGCCATGCTGCAGGCGTGGAGCACCTTATAAAAAGGCAGAAACAAGGCCTCACTCTTTTCCGCCGTCCGGAAGGTGACCCGGGCGTCCATCCTGGTTCCGCAGGCAAAGGTCTCGCCGAACAGCTCCCCCTGCTTCATGTGAGCCAGCAGGGTTTCGCTCCCGTCCGCCTGCTCTTTCACCATCAGAATCATGCCTGACAAAATAATCCCCACACATTTCACCGGCTCCCGGGATAAAATGATAATTTCATTTTTCTGATATGTGCGGGTATAGCTGCCCAGGCAGTCCAGCATCTCCGGCAGCTTCTCCTTCTGAATACCGTAAAAAAGATCATGTCCGCTGATCTGTTCTATGTATGCTCTCATTTGTATGCGCCTCATCTCATTGTCAGGGCAGGAATACCTTTAACACCTGTTCCAGCCACCACCGCAGGGTGATCTCCCGGATCTCTCTGGGCGCGGTCAGCTCATACCGCCGCACTTCTTCCCCATCCAGGAAATATATAATAGTCCCCAGCTTCTGTCCGGCATTGACCGGCGCTTTCAGCTGCTCCGGAATCTCATACATCACCTGGATTGACTCCGAATCTTTCATCAGAATCCGCTCCACCCCCTCGCCGGCAGACAGCACCAGAGCGATATCCATGGATTCCCCCATCTCTTCCGTCTGGGCACCGGCCACCGGAACCTCGCTGAACCGTGATGTGTCAATCAGGGACTCATCCAGGGTCCGCAGCTGAAACTGCTCCAGCCCGTAGGCAGCCAGTTTTTTCATATCCGACCATTTGTAGGTCTTATGGGGCGGCCATCCGCTGCCCAGCAGGGCGGCGATCACCGTCTTTCCATCCCGGCGGACAGCCCCCACATAGCAGTAGCCGGCCTGGCCGGTAAACCCTGTCTTTCCGCTCAGGGCGCCCTCATACATTGTGAGAAAGGAATTATGATTCTGACAGGAAAAACTCCGTTTCCCTTCCAGATCAGAAAACTGAAAGGATGAGGTTTGGGTAATTTCCAGAAAGGTCTCCCTCTGGGGAGATTCCATCACACAGTAACGCATGATCCGGGCCAGGTCCGCCGCAGTGGTGGAATGGGCCCGTTCCGCGGCATTTCCCGCCTCATCCGTCACCGTCTGTACCGCGTCCAGCCCGTTAGGAGTGATAAACCAGGTGTCCAGGCAGCCCAGCCCCCGGGCTTTCTCATTCATCAGACCGGCGAATTCCTCCACTGTGCCGGACACATGCTCCGCGATGGCCACTGCGGAATCATTGTGGGACTCCAGCATCAGGGAATACAGCAGGTCGCCCAGCCTGTATCGCTCTCCCTGGCGAATATTCAGCTGCACGTCCGGCATGGAGGCCGCATAGGAGGATACCTCCACCACCTCCTCCAGCCCGCAGGACTCCAGCGCCAGAATACAGGTCATAATCTTCGTTGTACTGGCCATGGGCCGGATCTCCGATCCATTTTTTTCATAGAGGATACGGCCGGATTCTCCGTCCATCAGAACCGCGCACTGGGCATACAGCGCATTTGCCCCGGGCTCCTCACTCTCCTGCTGCCGGTATACAGCCGGGGCCGGCTCCGCGGAAGACATCCCGCAGGCATCGAGGCAGGGCCGCCCGCAGATCAGGCAGCAGGCCGCAATCCAGAATAATTTTTTCAGCAGGGCTTTCACACCGCATGCCTCCATAGCTATGGCTTCTGTTTAAGATATGTAACAACAGCAGAATTTATTCTGTTTAGCAATACTCTTCTAAATATTCCATAATTCCGTCAGCCACATAGCCCATCAGCTTTTCCTGATAACTGTCCGACAGGAGTTTATTCAGTTCACTGGGGTTGGTCAGATAACCGGCCTCGATCAGAACTGCCGCGGTTTCCGTCGTCCGCAGAACCTTCAGGTCGTCATTGGCAATAGTCCCTCTGACTTTCATGCTGGAATCCGCGCTGACGGCCGCTTCCAGTATCTGAGCCAACTCCTCACTCTCATCGCCTCCCTCATCTTTGTAGGGATTGTAAATAAATTCAATGCCTGACACATCTGAACTGTCATAAGAATTCTGGTGGATGCTGATCAAAAGGTCCGCATTGGCGTTATTCGCCGTGTTGGAGCGGTCTGCCAGACTCAGGCTCTCATCCCCTGTACGGGTCATAATAACTCTGATCCCTTCCTCTTCCAGAATATCCTGAAGTTTCTGCGCCATCTCCAGGTTGATATCCTTCTCATAGGGCTCCGACTCCAGGCTGCCCGGATCAATGCCGCCATGGCCCGGGTCAATCACAACCACCCAGGAAGAAGGCGCACTCTGCACCATCTCATCCTCTCCCGCAGAAATTACCTTATCGCTGACTGTTGTCCCGGTCTGGGAACGGCTGACCGCCTGCTCTTTCCGGATGCGGCTGCCCGTCACCAGGCTGCCTGCAATAAATCCGGCCAAAAAAACAGCCAGGATCTTTACTGCCGATCTGGCCAGCTGCTGCATGATTTTATTTCTCCGGCGCCGTCTCATCGCCTCTCTTTTGTTTTCATATTCCAATCGACTGTATCCTCTTTCGTTCATTATCTTCCCCTGTGCGACATAATATAAATCAGTATAACAGAATTTCCCTTCTTCTGACAAGAGGACAAAACCAATTTTCATAAAAAAAGTAACGCCTGGCGGGGAAGGAAAAGCTTTCTTCCCTGCCAGGCGTCCTTTCTGACACACCGCGGTGCCGTCTGTTCAGTGCGGAATCAGCAGATTCCCTGGGCGTTCATCGCATCTACAACTTTCTCAAAGCCTGCGATGTTTGCGCCGGCCACATAGTTTCCGGCTACGCCGTAGCGCTCAGCAGCGTCTGCTGCCTTGCGGTAGATATCTTTCATAATGCCTTTCAGTCTCTCATCAACCTCTTCGAAGGTCCAGCTTAACCGCATGCTGTTCTGGGACATCTCCAGAGCGGAGGTTGCCACGCCGCCGGCATTGGCAGCCTTTCCGGGCATGAACAGGATGCCGTTTGCCTGTACATAGTCAGTTGCCTCTCTGGTGGTAGGCATATTTGCGCCTTCCGCGATCGCGATACAGCCGTTTGCCTTCAGTGTCTTCGCGTCCTCCAGATCCAGCTCGTTCTGGGTTGCGCAGGGCAGGGCGATGTCGCAGGGAATGGTCCAGATTCCCTTGCCTTCTGTGTAAACAGCAGAGGATACCTGGTCAGCGTACTCTTTGATTCTGCCTCTTCTGACTTCCTTGATCTCCTTCACGATGTCCAGCTTGATGCCTTCCGGATCGTATACATATCCGTTGGAATCGCTGAGGGCCACAACCTTTGCGCCCAGCTGCTGTGCCTTCTCAGTCGCGTAGATCGCCACATTTCCGGAACCGGATACCACTACAGTCTTGCCGGCCAGAGAATGTCCGTTATGTGTCAGCATTTCATCCAGAATGTATACCAGGCCGTAGCCGGTCGCCTGGGTACGAACCAGGGAGCCGCCGAAGGTCAGGCCCTTGCCGGTGAGAACACCCTCGTACTGGCCGGTCAGTCTCTTATACTGGCCGTACAGATAGCCGATCTCTCTGCCGCCTACGCCGATATCGCCTGCAGGCACATCCTGGTCAGCGCCGATATATTTGCTTAATTCTGTCATAAAGCTCTGGCAGAATGCCATCACTTCACGGTCTGATTTTCCCTTCGGGTCAAAGTTGGAACCGCCTTTGCCGCCGCCGATGGGCAGTCCGGTTAAAGAATTCTTGAAGATCTGCTCAAAACCGAGGAATTTTAAGATGCTCTGGTTTACAGAGGGATGGAAACGGAGGCCTCCCTTGTAAGGCCCGATGGCGCTGTTAAACTGCACGCGGTAGCCTTTGTTGACCTGAACCTGGCCCTTGTCATCTACCCACGGTACCCGGAAGGAGATGATTCTCTCCGGCTCAACCAGGCGCTCCAGCACGCCGTTCTTTCTGTATTCCTCCTCGTTGGCGTCAATCACCAGCTTCAGTGAGTCCAGAACTTCCTTTACCGCCTGGTGAAACTCCGGCTCTCCGGGGTTCTGCTCTACCACTCTGGCATAAATCTCATCCGTATAAGACATAATATTTTCCTCCATTCGCGCTTTAAAGCACTGTAATTTTAACGATGTATATTATACATTGTTACACTGCATTGGTAAAGAGATTTTTACAAAAATTTTTTCGTTTTTTCCGTTTCACCCGGCAGTCTCTCCTCCTCCAGCGCCCGGGACAGCTTCTCCAGGGCTCCCTTCTCAATTCTGCTGACATAGCTTCTGGATATGCCCATCTGGGCGGCGATTTCCCGCTGGGTATGCTCCCGGCAGCCGAACAGGCCGTAGCGCATCTTCAGGACGAACTGCTCCTTTTCCTTCAGCACCACGTCAAATACCTGATAAAGCCGCTGGATTTCTTCACTGAGAGATACCAGATCCAGAATCTCTTTTCCATCATTTTCGATGATATCCACCAGCCGGATCTCGTTCCCTTCCTTATCCGTTCCAATCGGCTCGAAAAGAGAACTGACCTTCAGATGCTTCTTTTCTGAGCGGAACATCATCAGAATCTCATTATCGATACACTTCGCCGCATAGGTAGCCAGCCTGCTGCCTTTATTCATGTCATAGGTATTGACAGCCTTGATCAGTCCTATGGTTCCCACGGATATCAGATCCTCTGCCTCTCTGTCCTGCAGATTATATTTTTTCGCCACATGGGCCACCAGGCGCATATTCCGCTCGATCAGCGTGTCCCTGGCTTCCATGTCCCCATTGCGGAACCGTCTTAAATAGTCCTGCTCCTCCGATGCTGTAAGTGGTTTCGGAAATGTTTTCAAAAAAAGCTACCCCGACATACTCCTTTCTACCAGTTTATGTGCGGATAGCTTGTTGCGTGCCTGCCCCTTCCGGCGGGCGCGGACGCCTGTTATCTTTTTTCCGTTATCCTTTTTTCTGCTGTCTTTTTTCCTTCCAGCCTTTGATCTGCTCCAGCCGTTCTTTATATTCCTTCTCCCTTCCCTGTCCTGCCGGCCGGTAATAGGCCCTGCCGTCCAGGGCATCCGGGAGGCACTGCATGTCTGTCAGTTTTTCCTCTGTATCATGGGCGTACTGATAGCCCTTTCCGTAGTCCAGCTCCCGCATCAGGCCGGTGACTCCGTTGCGGATATTCAGGGGAACCGGCTCGGCCAGGTCCCTGACCGCGTCCTCCTTTGCCTCCTCATAGGCTACGTAGAGAGCATTGGATTTAGGCGCCAGGGACATGTAGACCACCGCCTGGGTCAGATGAACATTGCACTCCGGCATCCCCAGGAAATGGCAGGCCTGATAAGCAGACACGGCGATATTTAGGGCGCCGGGATCGGCCAGGCCCACATCCTCGCTGGCGAACCGGATCACCCTTCTGGCCACATACAGGGGATCTTCCCCGGCCTCCAGCATCCGGGCCAGCCAGTACACCGCCGCGTCCGGGTCTGAATTGCGCATGGACTTGTGAAGGGCGGAGATCAGGTTATAATGCTCCTCACCGTTTTTATCGTAGAGAAGGGACTTTTTAGAAGTACACTGCTCCATGATCTCCGGGGTCACGGTGATAACGCCTTTGCTGTCCAGATCGCCGTTCAGCACTGCCATCTCCAGGGTGGACAGGGCCGTCCTGGCGTCGCCGTTGGCGAAAATGGCAATAGACTGGAGGATATCGTCAGAGATACGGACCTGCTGGCTGCCGAAGCCCCGCGGATCCTTCAGCGCCCGCAGCAGCAGCTCTTTCACTTCCTCCGGTTTCAGCGCCTGGAGGACGAATACCCTGCACCGGGACAGAAGAGCGCTGTTGATTTCAAAGGAGGGGTTTTCCGTCGTCGCGCCGATCAGCACGATGCTCCCCTTCTCCACAAAGGGCAGGAAGGCATCCTGCTGGGCTTTATTGAACCGGTGGATCTCGTCCACAAAAACAATGGTTTTCTCCCCGTACCGCCGGTTATCCTCCGCCTGCTGCATCACATTCCGGATTTCTTTAATCCCGCTGGTTACAGCAGAAAAGTCGATAAAGGCGGCATGGGTCCGATTGGCAATAATCCGGGCCAGGGTGGTCTTTCCCACTCCCGGAGGCCCCCAGAAGATCATAGAGGAAATCTGATCGCTTTCAATCAGCCGCCGCAGCACCTTCCCTTTTCCCAGCAGATGGGTCTGCCCTGTAAATTCCTCCAGCGACTGGGGCCGCAGCCGGGCCGCCAGCGGCTGGCTGTCCATTCCGCCAAATAATGATAACTGTTCCATTTTCCCACCTTTTCCCGCTGATATCCGGAAACGGCACAGCTGACGCTGTGCCGTTTCTCTCACTCCCTTTCATCTGCAAAGATTGCCGGTACGCTGATTAATAGTTTTCTTTCCGAATCTCAAAATAGCTCTGGGGATGCTTGCACACAGGACATACCTCCGGCGCCTTGGTTCCCACTACCACATGGCCGCAGTTTCTGCACTCCCATACCTGAACGCCGCTGCGCTCAAATACTTCCTTTGCTTCTACATTATGAAGCAGGGCGCGGTAACGCTCCTCATGCATTTTCTCAATAGCGGCAACGCCTCTGAACTGAGCCGCCAGTTCTGTGAAGCCCTCTTCCTCCGCTTCTTTTGCCATGCGGTCGTACATATCTGTCCACTCGAAGTTCTCGCCCTCTGCGGCATGAAGCAGGTTCTCAGAAGTATCTCCCAGTTCACCCAGGGCTTTGAACCACAGTTTTGCGTGTTCCTTCTCGTTTTCCGCTGTCTTCAGGAACAGGTCGGCGATCTGCTCATAGCCTGCTTTTTTCGCTACGGAAGCAAAGTATGTATACTTATTTCTGGCCTGAGATTCTCCGGCGAACGCTTCCCAAAGGTTTTTCTCTGTTTTTGTGCCTGCATAAGGATTTTTGCTCATCTTCATGTTCTCCTTTCTTTTTTCAAGACTCACCCGCGAGTCTTGGCGCGGGATTCGGGCCGGTTTCTGCCGGCATCATACTTCTCTGAATCCCTGCACATCCCTGCGGAGCATTTATCAGATATGGGCCTCCCACATCTGATAAGTATAACTTACCTTACTTTTACAGACTTGTCAATCAATAACCATGTTTCCTTCTGAAATTTCATTCTCTTTTTCTGTTTTTCCCTGACACAGATAATGTTCAGTCATGTTTTGCCCAGCCATACGCGCATTTTACCGCCCGATTCCAGCCGGCAGTTTTGTTCTGCCGTTCTTCTTCTGTGATGGAAGGACAGAAAGTTCTGTCAATCGCCCAGTTGCGGACCACGTCCTCTCTGCTGCTCCAGTAACTGACAGCCAGCCCGGCCAGATAAGCCGCGCCCATGGCGGTGGTCTCCACACACCGGGGACGGTTCACCGGCGCGTTAATAATATCTGCCTGGATCTGCATCAGCAGGTTGTTGGCGCTGGCGCCGCCGTCCACCTTCAGCGCCGCCAGATGGATGCCGGAATCTGCCTCCATGGCCCGCAGCACATCATTGGTCTGATAGGCGATGGATTCCAGGGTGGCCCGGACGATGTGATATTTGTTTACCCCTCTGGTGATGCCTACGATGGTTCCCCGGGCATACTGATCCCAGTGGGGCGCGCCCAGCCCGGTGAAGGCAGGCACCACGTAACAGCCTGCGGTATCCTTTACCTTGCCCGCCATATATTCGGAATCGGGGGCAGAGTCAATAAGCCTCATCTCATCCCGGAGCCACTGGATAGCAGCGCCGGCCACAAAGATGGAACCCTCCAGGGCATAATTCACCTTCCCGTCCAGACCCCAGGCGATGGTCGTTACCAGGCCGTTGTCGGAGAACACCGGCGTTTCTCCGGTATTCATCAGCATAAAGCAGCCGGTGCCGTAAGTATTCTTTACCTCTCCCGGCTGAAAACAGGTCTGGCCGAAGAGGGCCGCCTGCTGGTCGCCGGCTGCGCCTGCGATAGGGATGGCGCCGCCGAAGAAGGATGGGTCTGTATAGCCGAATACGCAGCTGGAGGGCTTCACCTCCGGCAGCATGGCCGCGGGAATCCCCAGCCGGTCCAGTATCTCCTGATCCCAGCAGAGACTGCGGATATTAAACAGCAGGGTGCGGGAGGCATTGGAGTAATCTGTCACATGAACCTTTCCTCTGGTCAGTTTCCAGATCAGCCATGTCTCCACTGTCCCGAAGAGCAGTTCTCCCCGCTCGGCCCGCTCCCTGGCTCCCTCCACATGGTCCAGAATCCATTTCAGCTTCGTCCCGGAAAAATAAGCGTCAATCACCAGGCCGGTTTTCTCCCGGAAGGTATCCACCAGCCCCTCTTCCTTCAGCTGGTCGCAGAATGCCGATGTCCTGCGGCACTGCCAGACGATGGCCCGATAGATCGGCTCCCCTGTCTTTTTGTCCCAGACAATGGTGGTTTCCCTCTGGTTGGTGATGCCGATGCCGGCGATATCCTCCGCCGAAGCACCGATTTTCTGCATGGCCTCCACAGCCACCCCCAGCTGGGTAGACCAGATTTCATTGGCATCATGCTCCACCCAGCCCGGACGGGGGAAATGCTGGGTGAACTCTTTCTGGGCCACACTGCATATTTCCCCCTTTTCATTGAATAAAATGCACCGGTTGCTGGTAGTACCTGCGTCCAGCGCCATCATATATTTCCCCATAAATCCCTCCTGTTTATCAAATTTGAAAAAGCTGCCGCCTCCGCAGACGGTGGGCAGTTTCCTTCGGCACTGCCGGCCTGTTCTCAGTGATGGAACAGCCGGATGCCGGTAAATACCATAGCCATGCCGTACTGATCGCAGGTATCGATCACCGCCTGGTCCCGGATCGAACCGCCGGGCTGGGCCACATATTTCACACCGCTCTTATAAGCCCGGTCGATGTTGTCTCCAAAGGGGAAGAAGGCGTCTGAGCCCAGGGTGACATCCTCCATCTGATCCAGCCATGCCCGTTTTTCCTCTCTGGTAAATACAGGGGGCTTTTCCGCAAAATACTGCTGCCAGGTTCCCTCTGCCAGAACATCCATATAGTCCTCGCTCATATACACATCGATGGCATTGTCCCGCTCCGGCCGGCCGATGGTGTCCAGGAATTTCAGCCCCAGCACCTGGGGAGACTGGCGCAGGAACCAGTTATCTGCCTTGGAGCCTGCCAGACGGGTGCAGTGTACCCGGGACTGCTGGCCGGCGCCGATGCCGATGGCCTGTCCATCCTTCACATAGCAGACGGAATTGGACTGGGTATATTTCAGCACGATCAGGGCAATCATCATATCCTCCAGAGCCTGGTCAGGGATGTCCCTGTTTTTGGTCACCACATTGGAAAGCAGCGCCCGGTCGATTTTCAGCTCATTGCGGCCTTGCTGGAAAGTGACGCCGAATACCTGCTTCTTTTCCTGGGGATCCGGGCGGTAGTCCGGGTCGATCTGAATGATATTATAATTTCCTTTTTTCTTTGTCTTCAGAATCTCCAGGGCTTCCTCTGTGTACCCGGGCGCGATCACACCGTCAGATACCTCCCGCTTAATCAGCATGGCGGTATCCGGGTCGCACACATCGGAGAGAGAGATAAAATCTCCGAAGGAGGACATCCGGTCTGCCCCCCTCGCTCTGGCATAGGCGCAGGCCAGAGGAGACAGCGGGCCCAGGTCGTCCACCCAGTAGATTTTCGCCAGGGTGTCTGTCAGGGGACGTCCCACGGCGGCGCCTGCCGGGGATACATGCTTAAAGGATGTGGCTGCCGGAAGACCGGTGGCTTCCTTTAATTCCTTCACCAGCTGCCAGCCGTTGAAAGCGTCCAGAAAGTTAATGTAGCCCGGCCGGCCGTTTAAAACCTGAATCGGCAGGTCTGCGCCGTTTTCCATATAGATCTTAGACGGTTTCTGGTTGGGGTTGCATCCGTATTTTAATTCTAATTCTTTCATGTATTCTCCCTCACTGATTTTTATTGATGATTCTGGATGTATAGGTACCGTCGGCGATGTTGATATAGCGGACGAACAGGGATACCTTATTGTCCGGGTTCAGGCTGTTCCACAGCAGCTCGGCAAAGCTGTCGATGTCATCCGGGATCTCCACCCGCTTCGGCTCTCCCTCATAGCTGGGCAGTGGATTTCCATCGCCCATATATGTATGGATAAAATGTCCCTCTCCCGCCAGAGGTTTCTCATAAGCGAAAGTAAACCGGCAGCAGGCATCGGGATTTCCGTCGCTGCTCTTGATAATAGACATGGCATAGTTGTAGCTTCCCTTTTCGATATGCATGATGCCGGAAATACGGGGTGTATAATTGGGGCCGTCCGGCTCAAAGGTTCTGGAGCGGAGGGACTGCTCAAAGGTCATCTGCTTATCCATCCCCTCGTAGATGGTATCCGTCTGATCGCCGTTGGTGACAATGGTCTTATTCCCCAGCACCCGCACCGGCGCGTAAATAATCAGGCTCGGGTCTGTCAGCTTCGAAGGATCAAAGGCCTGGGTGCGGATGCCCGCGCCGTCCTCCACGAAAATCCGGTTTCTGCTGTTCTCACTGCGGCCCATGATAAAATAAGCCGCTGCGGCCTTCGTTCCGTCCGGTGTCTTTCCGATAACGATCCCTCTGCCGGGATAGGAATTGTTCATCAGTTCTTCTTTCAGAGATACTACTTTCATTATACGCTTCCTCCTCGTTTCCTGTTAAATAGTTTTCTGTGATATAAAAAACCGCCCGGGTACCCTTCTGCGGTGCCCAGGCGGTCGGCTTCTTTTTCCATAACACGCGCTCCCTGTGGTAGCCTCCACGATCCGCCAGTCACGCATGCGGCTTCATATATTTTTGGAGGGAGAAATCTCTTCCTCACTCTTTTCCATCATATAATAAGTCCCGGCACTTTGCAAGCATTTTTTCCCTGGCTTTTCCCGCGTCTGTCTCCCGTATTTTTTCACGCAGGTCCAGGATCAGCGCCGGGGATACCGACAGTTCATCCACGCCCATCGCCAGAAACAGTTCTGTCATCTTCAGGTCTCCGCCCAGTTCTCCGCAGATGCCGCACCAGATGCCATGGGCATGGGCCTGCTCCACCGTCGTCCGGATCAGCTTCAGCACTGCCGGATGATAGGGATCATAAAATTCCTCCAGGCTGGCATTCTGCCGGTCGATGGCCAGTGTGTACTGGGTCAGATCATTGGTACCGATGCTGAAAAAGTCCACTTCCTGTGCCAGGATTCCGCTGTTCACCGCCGCTGCCGGCGTTTCGATCATAATGCCCAGCTCCACATCCTCACGGAAGGGCACCTGCTCTTCCCGCAATTCTTCCTTTACCTGTCCGATGATCTCCTTAATCTGACGAATTTCATCGACAGAAATAATCATGGGGAACATAATGGAGAGATTGCCGAAAGCAGAAGCCCGGTACAGGGCACGCAGCTGGGTCCGGAAAATATCCGGCCGAGTCAGGCAGATCCGGATGGCACGCAGACCCATGGCCGGATTTTCCTCCGGCTTCAGCCGGAAGTAAGGAACCGTCTTGTCCGCCCCGATGTCCAGGGTCCTGATAATCACCTTTTTGCCGCCCATTCCCTCCGCCACCTTCCGATAAGCCTGGAACTGCTGTTCCTCGTCGGGGTAATCCCGGCTCTCCAGGTACAGGAATTCACTGCGAAACAGGCCAATGCCCTGAGCGTCATTCTGAATAGCCGCCCCCAGATCGCTGATATGGCCGATATTGGCATAGACCTGTATCCGCCGGCCGTCCAGGGTAATATTCTCCTGGCCTTTCAGCCGGATCAGCAGCTCCCTGCGGCGGCGGGCTTCCTCCTGCCGTTCTTTCATCTTTTCAAGAACCTTTTCATCGGGATCGATATAGACCAGCCCCTCAAAGCCGTCGATTACTGCCATATGACCGTCATAATCCTGGCTGAAGGCCTCCCCCAGCCCGATTACCGCAGGAATATTCATCGTCCTGGCCAGAATGGCCGTGTGGGAATTGGCGGAACCGTACATCGTGGCGAATCCCAGCACCATGTCCTGATCCAGCTGGAGGGTCTCGCTGGGCACCAGGTCATCGGCGCCGATAATCACCGGCTCCTCATCTTCATCTGCCTTTTCTGCCGCGCCGGTCAGAATATCCAGCAGCCGTTCGGAGATATCCTTCACATCTGCCGCTCTGCCCTGCATATAGGCATCTTCCATTGAAGAAAAGATGGCGGCAAAATTGTCGGCGGCAGCCGCCACGGCAAACTCGGCATTCACCTGCTGGGAGGTAATCATATGCACCACCGAATCCCGGTAATCCAGATCCTCCATCATCAGCCGGTGCACCTCAAAGATAGCCGCGTTGGCCTCTCCCACATCCCGGACAGCCTGGTCATACAGCTGCTCCAGCTGGCGGATGCCCTCCTGCCGGGCCTGCTCAAACCGGCTTACCTCCCGCTCTGTATCTGTAATATGAAGCCGTTTAACGGAACGTTCCTTTCTCCGGAAAAAACGAATTTTACCCGCCGCGATTCCGCCGAACACACTTTTTCCTTTTAAAATCACCATGTCCATTCTCCCTATTCCAGATTCAGATCCTGATAATATTCCTTCAGCTTTCCGCAGGAGGCATTCAGCTGTCCCTGTTCATCCGCATTTAACGGCAGCTCCAGCACCTTCTGGATGCCGCTGGCATTGATAATAGCAGGCACGCCTGTAAATACCCGGTTCTGTCCGTACTCGCCCCGAAGCATGGCGGACACAGTCAGGACGCTGCTTTCATTTCCGAAGATCGCCCGGGTGATCCGGGTCATCGCCATGCCGATCCCGTAATAGGTCGCCTTTTTCGCCTCAATAATCTTATAAGCGGCGTTCTTCACTTCATCCTGAATGCTGAGCAGAGCCTCCATAGTATACTTTCCCCCGGATTCCTCACACAGTTCCAGTACCGGACGGCAGGCCATCATCGCCAGGCTCCAGGGAACAAACTCCGAATCCCCGTGTTCACCCATCACATAAGCGTGCATATTTCTCGGATCCACGCCGAACATCCGCCCCAGCAGATAGCGGAGCCGGGCGGTGTCCAGGGTGGTTCCCGTCCCCAGCACCCGCCGGGGATTAAAGCCGGACAGGGTGCAGGTGATCCGGGTCATGATGTCCACCGGATTGGTGGCCACCAGAAAAATCCCGTTGAACCCGGATTCTGTCACCGGACTAACGATAGAACGGAATACCTCTGTATTCCGCAGCAGCAGGTCCAGCCGGGTCTCCCCCGGTTTCTGGGCCACCCCGGCGCAGATGCTGACAATATCCGCGTTGGAGCAGTCAGAATAGTCTCCCGCGTAAATCTTCATATTTGATCCGGAAAAGGCCAGCCCGTGATTCAGGTCCATGGCTTCTCCCGTCGCCCGCTTTTTATCAATGTCGATCAGCACCAGCTCGTCGCATACATTCTGGTTCAGCAGGGCATAGGCATAGCTCATCCCCACCATGCCGGTGCCGATTAATACAACCTTCCTGTTCTGTCCCTGATACATAAAGACCTCCGTTTTTATCTCATTCTATGAGACTAGTGTTGCCCTGTTCCGGTTCAGATATTCTACTCGAATTTTCTGTCATACAGCAGCGCGGCGATCAGCACAACAAAACAGGAGCCCGCATTGTGCACCAGCGCCCCTGTCGTAGGCGTCAGCACGCCCATGAGCGACAGCACGATCGCCGCAAAGTTAATACACATAGACAGCCCGATACTGACCTTGATCGTCTTTACCGTCTCGTTGGACAGCCGTTTCAGATAGGGGATTTTTGAAATATCATCGCTCATCAGGGCGATTTCCGCGGCGTCTACCGCTATGTCGCTCCCCATGCTTCCCATTGCCACGCTCACATCAGCCGTCTTCAAAGCCGGTGCGTCATTGACGCCGTCACCGATCATGCAGACCTTATGATTTTCCGCCTGCAATTTCTCAATGCTCCCCACCTTTTCTTCCGGCAGCAGCTCTGCCCGGACATCGGAGATCCCGACCTGCCGCGCGAAATAATCAGCCGTTTTCTGATGATCGCCGGTAAGGAGAACAATGCGGGTGTGCATGGCCGAAAGGCGGGAAACCATGTCATTCGCGTCCGGGCGCAGTACATCCGAGAGGGCGATCACACCGATACATGTCCGGCCTTCCGCGATAAGAACAGATGCTTTTCCCTCTGTGCGCAGCCGTTCCAACACGGATTGAACCCTGTTGTCAACCGGAACTCCATTTTCCGCGAGAAATTTTTCATTTCCGCAAAGCAGGCCGCGGCCGCCTGCCGCCGCGAAAATTCCCCTGCCGGCAGTCATTCTGAAATCCTTTGCCTCGGTCAGCGGGACTTCTTTTTTCCCTGCGTACGCCGTAATCGCTTTTCCCAGCGGATGCTCACTCCTGGCTTCAGCGGAAGCGGCCAGAGAAAGCAGCTCTGTCTCACTGACTGCGGCATCGAAAGATATGACATCGCTGACATCCAGACGTCCATAGGTCAGCGTGCCCGTCTTATCAAAAGCTATCGTATCAACCTTTCCCATTCTTTCAAGGGCTTCGCCGGACTTGATAATCACGCCATGTTTGGTCGCCTGGCCGATTGCCGCCATGACCGCAGTCGGCGTCGCCAGCACAAGGGCGCAGGGGCAGAACACAACCAGTACAGTTACAGCGGTAACAATATTTCCGGTGAACATATAGGCCGATATTGCGATCAGCAGGGCCACAGGCACCAGCCAGCTCGCGGCTCTGTCGGCAATCCTCTGCATGGGGGCCTGTTTGTTCTCTGCGTCCTGCACCATGCGGATCAGCTTTTGCAGCGAACTGTTCTCTCCCACTTTTGTCGCCGAAATATCGATGGAGCCAAAGCGGTTGATTGTACCGCAAAACACTTCTTCCCCCATCCCTTTATCAACCGGCAGGGATTCGCCCGTCATAACAGACTGGTCGACAGATGTCTCACCGCTTATGATGGTTCCGTCAGCCGGGATCGTCTCACCGGGCAGAATACGGAGGATATCTCCCTGCCTGATTTCCTCCGCCAGTATCATCTCCTCTTTTCCGTCTTTCAGCCTGCGCCCCTTTGCCGGCGCAAGATGAATCAGCTGTTTCAGCCCTTTTTTCGCCCGGTTGGCAGTGGCATCCTCTAAAAGCGCGCCGATTGCCATGATAAAGACGACTTCCCCTGCCGCAAACAGATCCCCGATCGCGATAGCGGCAAACATGGCGATGCAGATCAGCAGGGCAGAGGATATTTTACTGATGCCAGGGTTATGGATGATCCGCCAGATCGCCAGATACAAAAGAGGAATCCCGCTGATCACGATGGTTGCCCACGCCGGGTCAAAGGGGAGAAAAAACAACCGCACAGACGCCCCGCCAAATTCCTCTGTTAAATGCGGAACCAAATCCATCAACAGGAATACGCCGGCCACAATCGTCATCGGAAGTCCGGCCAGAAAATCATTAAGCTTTTTTAACATAATGGTCCCTCCCATCCGCACGACATTTCAAACAGATCTGTCCTTGACACCCGCCTGCAGCTGCCGTACAATAAATTTGATAGTGAACACTTTGTTCTCTTTTATTGTAGGCAGGAAGCAAACAGAATGCAACGGATAATATCGGCCCCATGTTTCGTATGGAACATTTTCGGAAAATTGTACGGGAAACCGTATGGAAGGAGTTAAGATGGACAGACGGCAGCAGAAAACAAGAAGGGCGATTTTCACCGCCTTCAGCATGCTTCTGGCGAAAAAAAGCTACAGCAAAATCACAGTTCAGGAAATCATTGACGCCGCTGATGTCGGCCGGACAACATTCTACGCCCACTTTGAAACCAAAGACGATCTGCTGAAAGCCCTGTGCGAAGAACTGTTCGGTCACATTATCAGCAGCGCACTGGACTGCACCCACACCCACGGGCTGTATTCTGACAGAAATGTGCCGGAATCTGTATTCTGTCATTTACTGCAGCACCTGCAGGAGGATGAAAATAATATTCTCGCGCTGCTTTCCTGCGAAAGCAGCGAACTGTTCCTGCGGTATTTCAAAGACAGCCTGAATGAACTGATACAGAGCCAGTTTGTGAAGCAAAACCGAAAAAATAACACGGATATTCCCCAGGATTTTTTAGTCAACCATATCTCCGGCAGCTTTGTGGAAATGGTACTGTGGTGGATCAGAGGGCGAATGAAACAGACGCCGGAAGAATTAGACCGATACTTCCGGACAGTCATCGAACCGATTCTGTAAGGAAAGGAAATTATGTTCAGGGGACTGTTACCAGCCGGACGGGAAGCGAATCGTTCCCTTTGTTTTCGTTCAAGGGGACTTGCACAGCCCGGACGGCCCCGCCAGCCGCAGACGGAGGGGCCTGTTTATTGACTGCGGCAAGGAACGAAAAAACAGCGCTGCCGGCTGACCTGCTGTCTGATGAAATGCATGGCTTTCATTTCTGTTCTTCTTACAGGATATAAGGCTAAGTGGCAGCGTTTTTGCTGGCTT
>CAJFOT010000116.1 GCA_904397815.1 Candidatus Paralachnospira sangeri | reverse complement strand
TATGCAGGAAAACGTAACAAAAGAAAACCCCTAACCCCTCATGATTGAGGGGCAGGGGAGTTGAATAGGCGAAGCCTATTTTTTATTGAATATGGAAAAAAGGAGGTTTCACAGACGTGATAGAGGTTAAAAACCTGACAAAACAGTTTGGCAGCCGTCTGGCTGTGGATCATCTGAATTTCCGTGTGGAAACTGGTCAGATTTATGGTTTTCTCGGGCCTAATGGAGCGGGAAAAACGACTACAATGAATATGATGACCGGTTATCTGGGCGCGACGGAAGGAGAGGTGATGATTAACGGACATGATATTCTGGATGAACCTGAGGAGGCCAGGAAGCAGATCGGTTATCTGCCGGAGCTCCCGCCGCTGTATCAGGAGATGACGGTGACAGAATATCTGAGGTTTGCAGCCGATCTGAAGCAGATTCCCAAGGATAAGAAAAAACACATGGTGGAAGAAGCTATGGGAGTCGCCAGGATTATGGATGTAAAGGACAGACTGATTAAAAATCTGTCTAAAGGCTATAAACAGAGAGTTGGGCTGGCTCAGGCGGTGCTGGGATTTCCGGAGGTGATTATCCTGGATGAGCCTACAGTGGGGCTTGACCCCAGGCAGATTATTGAGATCCGGGATGTGATTAAAAGTCTGGGGAAAAAACATACTGTTATCCTCAGTTCTCACATTTTGTCCGAGGTGAGCGCTGTCTGCGACCATATCATGATTATCTCTCACGGAAAGCTGGTGGCCAGCGATACACCGGAGAATCTGACCAGAATGATGGAGGGAACCAATGAAATCGAACTGACTGCCAGAGGAAGCAGGAATCAGGTTCAGGAGATCCTGAAACCGCTGACAGAGCTGGAGTATGTGAATATTAAACCTTCATCGGAGGAAAAGAGTGTGGATATCCTGCTTCAGACGGAAAAAACGGTGGATGTCCGGGAAAAACTGTTTTTTGCCTTTGCGGCTGCAGGGGTTCCGCTGGTGACCATGAAAACATCTGACCGGTCTCTGGAAGATATCTTTATCGAGCTGACAGAAAAAGACGATACGGCAGCCGGTCTGCAGGAGACAGATCAGGCAGAAGAAACGCAGCCGGAAAAGGAGGCGGAATAAATGGCAGCGGTTTATAAAAAAGAATTACACGGTTATTTTACTTCTATGATCGGGTATGTGGTGCTGGCTTTTATGCTGTTTTTTCCATCGATCTATTTCATTTTTCTCAATCTGTACAGCGGCTATCCTCTGTTCGGCTATGCCCTGTCCAGCATCAGCTTTATATTCCTGATTGCCATCCCCATTCTGACGATGCGGTCTCTGGCGGAGGAAAGAAAAAATAAGACAGATCAGATGCTGTTTACCTCACCGGTCAGCCTGTGGAAAATCATTTTGGGCAAATATCTGGCCATGATAACGATCATGGCGCTCGTATGTCTGATGTTGTGTACCTGCCCGCTGATTATACGGATGTTCGGAGGCATTTATACATTGTCTGATTATGCCTGCATTCTGGCCTTCTTTCTGTATGGCTGCGCGGCAATTGCCATCGGCTTGTTTATTTCCTCGCTGACAGAGAGCCAGATCATTGCCTGTGTGGGAACCTTTGGTATTCTGCTGATTCTGCATCTGATGCCGGGAATGACAGAGATTATTCCAGACACATCCGGGGCTTCCTTCCTGGGCTTCTGGATCCTGATTCTGGCTGCTGCCTATTGTTTCTTTCAGATTACGAAGAACTGGCTGGCCGGTGTCATCGGAGCGGCAGCGGGTACAGTCATTCTGGCTGTGGCCTATCTGATAAATGGAGATGCTTTTGCAGGCGCTTTTGCAGCGTTTTTAAACAGTCTTTCTTTGGCGTCCCGTTTTGACAGCTTTGTTTCCCAGATTTTTGATTTGCCTGCTGTGGTATATTACATTTCCATTTCTGTGCTTTTTGTGTTTCTGACCGTTCAGTCTGTAGAAAAGAGAAGATGGAGTTAGGAGGGAAAGACGATGAGCAGAAAAAAACCGGAAATGAAAAATATCAAAAAGCATATAAAAAATCTGTTTCAGAGTAAAAAGTTTAAAAGAGGATCTTATACAATGTTTCTGTCCGCTGCTGCTGTGGCGATTGTTCTGGTAATTAACATGATTGCGTCTCAGCTGCCCTCCGGGATCAGGGAGATTGATATGAGCGCGCAGAAACTGTATACCATTGGAGATGTGACCACATCTGTTCTGGACAGCCTGGAAGAAGATGTAACCATTTATCTGGTGGCTCAGGACGGAGCGGAGGATGAGACACTGACGCGGATGCTGGAGCGATATGAGGAAGGTTCAGAGCATATCCTTGTGGAATATGTAGATCCCGTTCTTTCCCCTTCCTTTGCCTCCAATTACGGCATTGATAATCTGACAGACAATACTCTGGTGGTGGAAAGCGAGAAACGATACAAGGTTATTAATGAATCTGATATTTTTGTGGTCAATTATGATTTTTCCAGCTATTATATGACCGGAAATTATTCCGCCAGTCAGTCTTATGACGGCGAAGGCCAGCTGACCAGCGCCATCGAATATGTGCTGTCAGACGACCTGCCGATTGTATACACCTTAACAGGCCATGGTGAGACAGACCTGAATGATCAGGTGACAGATCTGATTGCGAAAGGCAATATGGAACTGCAGGAGCTGAGCCTGCTGTCAGAAGGAAGTGTGCCTGAGGACGCGGACGGCGTTGTCATCAATGGCGCGACCTCTGACCTGTCTGCGGACGAGACGGAGATGCTCCAGACCTATCTGAGCGGCGGCGGCAATCTGGTGGTACTGCTGACTTATACCGAAGAGGACATGAGCAACCTGGAAGGGCTGCTGGATAACTATGGCATGACTGTGGGAGACGGCGTGGTCATGGAGGGAGACACCAATTACTATTATGGTACGCCGCTGACTATCCTGCCTGAGATTGTCAGCCATTCCATCACGGCAGACGTCTATCTGGATGGAACGCCGGCTATGCTGGTGAATATGGTGCCGCTGACCCAGAAATCGGAGGTCAGAAGCTCTCTGTCACTGTCCACGCTGATGGAGACCTCCGACAGCGCCTTCGCGAAGGCTGTGGAAGGAGGAAGGATCAGTTCCTATGAGATGGAGGACGGCGATGTGCAGGGGGTATATGCCGGCGCCATCCTGGCGGAAGAAGACCTGGGAGATGATGAGACTGCCAGCGTTCTGGTATTTGCAACCTCCAACCTGCTGAGTGAGGAGATCAGCCAGCAGTTTAATGTGAGCAATGAGGATCTGTTTATCGACGGTCTTTCCTATCTGTGCAAGGCAGAGGGAAGCACTACCAGCATTGACGCGAAATCTATGGATCTGACGTATCTGTCGCCGTCTATGGCACAGGTGAATATACTGGCAGGGCTTTACATCGTCGTGATCCCCGCGGGGCTGCTGATCATAGGATTTGTGGTCTGGTTCAGACGGAGAAAGAGGTGACATCATGGCAGGAGGAAAGAAAAAGAAGCGGGCGCCGCTGGTCATGGGGATTGTGCTGCTGGTATGTCTGGCGATGTACGGCGGCCTGCTGTTCTATAACCGTTCTCAGGAAGCGCAGGAGGATGCGGAATCTCAGACAGCGCCCCTGTTCGATCTGGAATCAGACCAGATTCAGCAGATTACCTATGAATACGACGGAGAGACGGTGACATTTGTAAGGGCTGAGGCCGGCGACACGGAGGAAGAGAGCGGGGCTGACGGGGAAGAGACGCAAGCCGGTGCTGACGCGGAGGAAAGTGAGACAGAAGAAGAGACGTCCTATGTCTGGACGGTTCAGGATGATCCGGATTTTCCTCTTCAGACGACCTATCCTACAGACATGGCGACGAACCTGGCTGGCCTGACCTATGTACGGGCGCTGGAAGCCGACGGGACAGACGAGGAACAGCTGGCAGAATATGGGCTGGACAGTCCTTCTCTGACCGTATCCTTTACCGATGACGCCGGCACAGCCTATACCATATATTTTGGAGACGAAAATGACGCTACCGGTGATTACTACGGACAGATAGAAGGGATGGACGGCATCTATACATTTGCCTCCTCTGATGTAACACTGTTTCAGTATCACCTGAATGATATGGTGACGGCAGAGGATATGCCGGTCATTGCATCCTCCGAGATTGAGAGCATTGATGTGGAAGCAGGCGGAGAGAGCTGGACGATAGAGCAGAAATCAGAAGGCGACCTGGAAATGGATCCCACTGACACCCTCAGCTGGTTTGCCCGGCTTTCTGACGGAAGCAGCGTCGCGCTGAATGAGGATGCGTCTGACAGCATTGCTTCTGCCGTGACAGGCCTGTCGGCGGTTCAGTGTATTGAGGTAGATGGCACTGACCTGATGGACCAGTACGGTCTGGGAGATTCTGCCACTGTGGTGACAGTTCATTATACCACGACAGAAGAAGTAGAAGTGGAGTCTGAGGAAGAGACAGAGAGCGGCAGCACAGAGAGCAGCGATGGGACAGATGAGAGCAGCGAGGCTGAGACAGAGGAGCCGGAGACAGAGACCATCACAGAACATCATACTTTCGTGTTCCGGATCGGCAGCCAGCTGGAGGACGGCACCTATTATATGAATATCGACGGTTCCAGCCGGATTAACACTATCTCCCAGACAACAGCGGAAGCACTGTTGAACATGGATATGGAAACGATCCTCTCCCTGGATCAGGCCCAGGTAGTCCAGAGTTCTGTGGCCTCTGTTACGGTCGAGGGAGAAGGGGTATCTGCAGAGTTCAGCATTGAAGAAGTGGAAGAAGTTGTGGAGACGGAAGAAGAAACGTCAGAGACCGAAGAAGAAACCGGGGAAACAGAGACGGCCGCAGAGACAGAAGAGACATCGGAGACGGAGGAAACCTCTGAGACAGATGAGACGGAAGAATCAGAGGAAGAGGAAACGACGATCGTTTATCATTATTACCGTGACGGGGCCGAAATCGAAGAAGATGAGTTCTCCGAGTTTTATCAGCTGATCGCCGGATTCAGCGCGGATCGGGCAGCGACTGCAGAAGAAGCAGCAGAAGTAACCGGTGAGGACGGCATGGTCAGCCAGGATTCAGTGGAGCTGACGCTGACCTATCACCGGAAAAACGGGCTGTCGGATGTGACAGTAACCTTCTCACCTTATAACACAGATTTTTATATCATGCAGGTGAACGGTGGTTATCCTCTGATGGTGAATAAGCTAAATATTTCAAAAATTTGGGAATATTTGGGCTAATAATGCATTTCATCTCTGCGCATATTAATTCTGAACAACAAAAATTTCAGTGAAGAAGGAGAGTGCAGAATGAAAGGAATGAAAAAATACGTCTCATTATTATGCCTGGCTCTTGCAATTGTCGTATCAGCTGGAATGATTACAGCATGCAGCAAAAAGAATGATACCCAGTCCACCGGCGGCGCCGGAACCACAGCGGGAACCACCACTGCGGCGCCCGGAACCACATCAAATGAAACAGAAGAAAGAAACACCACAGGAACCATGAATGGTACTGATGAAGGAACCGACGCTGACGGCGACGGTCTGCTGGATGATGTACAGGACGGCGTCAATGACGTGATGGACGGTGTAGACGATGTGCTGACCGGCACAGAGGACAGCACTGCGGGAACTACAGAGCGATAAATGTGACAGAATCTTTAAATCGGCAATGACTCCCAACGGAGTCTTGAAGTTGATCATGTTGGAATAGCAGAAGAATCCCGGAAAAGAAGGGCAGAACCATCACTGTGGCCCTTTTCTTCCGGGATTTTTCGTGAGAAGCGTGCTCACTCTGCTTTTTCCAGCATTTCAATATATTCTTCCAGGCATATCCCCTGACTGTGGATTTCTCTGGCGGCTTCTTTGCCGACATATCGGTAATGCCAGGGCTCGTATATGGTGCCGGTGATGGAGGTTTTGTCTGCGGGATAGCGTTTGATAAATCCGTAGCGCCAGGCGTTTTCGTCCAGCCAGGCATATACCTCCTCACTGGTGCTGTATGCGGTGTCGGCATTGATATCTACGGCGAGACCCAGCTGATGCTCGCTTGTTCCCGGGACGGCGACCCACTGTTCTGCCAGCCGTCTGGCCTCTGACCGGGAGTGGCCTTCCTTTTCGTAGGCTTCTGTTTTTTCATCCAACAGCTGCTGCTGTTTTTCCGCTGTCCGGTATCCGGAGGCGACGAACAGGCCGTAGCCCTGGGATCTGGCTTCGTCAAACATGTCCTGGAGATCGGGATAAATACGGGAATCCACCTTCTGTCCGTTAGACAGTTCGGTCAGTTCTGTCTCGTAGTGATCGGGGATGACGTGGTCCCGGTTGACCAGAATCAGGTTCCAGCCATGATCTTCATTGGCGGTGGTGCGGACCTCGCTGACGAAGGAAGGGAGAGGAATATCGTTCAGCGGATGAATTCCGTTGGCCGCCAGTACATACAGGAGGACGAGCAGCGGGAGGATGAGCCATTTTCTGAATCTTCTGCGGCGTCTCTGTTTTTTCATTTATCTGGCCTCCGTCCTTTTATAGGCATGATATAAAACAGGCAGAAGCAGCAGGGAGATTACGGTGTAAACCGGAATCATCACCATAGGGGCGGTCACAACCCTTCCGGCCAGATCAAACAGGGAGGACTCTCTCAGGTCTACATAGATCTGCAGCAGCTGATCCGGGAACAGGGAGCAGAGCCCGGGCAGCGTGATGATCCGGCTTAAAAAGGGGAAGGCGCACAGCAGGATAAAGGGCACCATAACCGCGACCGTAGTGGAATGGCTGAGGGCAGATACCAGCATAGC
Organism: Candidatus Paralachnospira sangeri; assembly: GCA_904397815.1. GTDB lineage: Bacteria > Bacillota > Clostridia > Lachnospirales > Lachnospiraceae > Paralachnospira_A > Paralachnospira_A sangeri. The sequence continues at coordinate 2,962 of CAJFOT010000116.1, read as the reverse complement.
CAGGACAGAGGACAGCAGGACTGCAATATATCCGCCGATCACGATAAAGAGGTAAGCCTGGAAATAAGTCATGTTATAGGAACTGCGCCACATATCCAGCTGAATCGGGCATCCTGCCCCGTCAGCGCCCAGAACCGCCAGTACGATGCATGTATACAGCAGGGTGAAAACGAAGTAGAAAACAGTGGCAGTCAAAAGACCGGCAGCTATTTTGGATAAAATGGCCCTGCCCCTTCCCAGCTTTGAGGAAAAGAAGATGGCGTCTGCCCTGGTCTGAAATTCATCAGAGAAAATTCCGGCGATCAGAAAGCCGATGATCAGGGCCAGGATCAGGAGCACTGTCGAGATATTCTGCAGCAGGGCCTCCCATCCGTCTGCGTATTCATAATAAAAAGGTGTATCCAGTGTTTCGTACTGATGAATCAGAAAATCCTTTTCCCCCTGGGTGTAGGTTTCCTCCCCGGAATCCAGCCAGTCTTTCAGAACATCAATTCTTCTTTCATAGACAGCGCCGGCGTCCTCCACAGGGACATGATTTGCGGCAAAATAATCATAATCTCTGTATCCGCTGAAAGCGCTGCTGATCACATCAACAATGTCGGCAAATCCCTGCTTTTTCGCGTAGGCTTTGTTCTGTTCCCCAATGTCCTCTGACTGTGCCTGCTCTGACTGATTGATCCGGTTATTTTCCGTGAGGGCTTTTTGCAGCACTTCTTCCGTGAGATAGCCGGCCCATTCGTTTTTCGCTGCTCTGAGCTTTGCGGCCGCTGTGATGCCGGTTGCGCTCTGCCCGTTTTCATCTACATATTCCACCCGGTTGATGGTCAGGATACTGGTGACTGCCAGGACTGCGGCCATGACCAGGACGGCGATCCTGTTCTTGGATCTGGAGAATATTTTCTTACATTCATATCTCAGCATGTCTTTTACCCGCCTTTTCAATAAAATAATTGATCAATACTGTTGGAAACGCGTATCCGTCTGTTCTGTCAAGTATAACAACCGGGGCGGGCGAAAGGATAGGGGAGAGAGGGGAATTTTTATGAAGCCATTCTCTTCATTGCTATTTACTGACCAGCGGCTTTCCATCCCTGTCGACTAAGGGGCAGATCCCTGCCCCTGCTCCGAATTTTGCGACGAGATAATTGACGCCTGTGGTTTTGTCCACGACTATATAGAAAGCCCTTGCGCTGCCTTCTGTTTCCATGATCTCAAATCTCTTGCTGCTGTCCATAAGTCATACCTCCAAAATGTTTATTAATGTACTTATTGAATAAGTACATTATATATAAATAATATCAATGCGTCAATAGGAAAAAGAAAATATTTAAAAAGATGAAAAAAGGAGCCGCCGCGTTGTGTGCGGGGGCTCCCAATGGATGTCCGCTCAAAAAACAGCCGGACATGGCAGATATCATGGTTTTATTTCATCTGATTTTTCTGTCTATGACATAAGACTGCAAACTTTTCCTTTGCCAGCTGGAGGAGCCGGCTGCCGGGCGTATGCAGGCTTGCTTTCATCAGGCAGACGCAGTCTGCCTTACCGTGATTCATTGCTCTGCCAGCCGTTCCATTAACACATAAACCCGGTCTCTGGTCATCTGCGCGGCGGCCAGGTTCTCCATCATCGGCTGCAGCGGCCCGCCCTCATAGGGGGCGCCTGCCTCAGAGACTGCGGCCTCTTTTTCGCTGATCCACTGCCGTTCTTCTTCCGTAAGGGCAGCCATGGATTCTTCGTCCAGGGTATTTTGCAGGGCGCTCCATATCCGGTTCAGCAGAGAATCCCACAGGTCATACAGCTCTTGAGAGGTTTCATTGTACTCATCCTGGGTGAGCGTTTCCTGTTCCAGGGAATCGTTCAGCGCGGCAGCCTGTTCTTCGGCGTAGGAAAGGCTTTCCTCCAGACTTTCAGCCAGGTCGTAGCTGGAAAAGCCGGTCTGCTGGGGCTCATTGTACAGTCCGTAGAAGGACAGCGTTCCCTCAGGAGAATCAGAGGGCATGTAAAAGACCGTCCAGCTGATAAATTCCTCCGGCAAATCTGACAGAGGCGCCTGGGGCAGATAGATCAGCAGATGGTCTGTGCCTTCCAAGCCGTAGGCCCCGCTGTAGCTGTACAGGACATCTCCTATGATTTTCGACTGCCCCGCTTTTTCTTCATAGCGCAGGGAACTGATGGGGGCAGAGTAAGTATAGTCATTAATCTGTTCCGGTTCTCCCAGCTGGCCGGTAAAGACACACTGGTACATGGTTCCTCCGGGGTAGCCGGGGCCCACGCTCCCCATATCACTGTCATGGTATTCGCCGGAGAAGCTGCCGTCTGCCCGGATGTACATCACAGTGGACCAGGCTCCTGCGCCGCTGGAGAAGGTAAACTGCCTGCCGGCCAGGTCGGCGTAGGAAAAGCCGGATTCCGGCCAGGACAGCGCCTGCTCCTCTGTTTCACCGGCCCCCGAAGCCGTCTGCGGGGGCCGGGCTGTCTCTCCGGAAGCTGTCGCGGTATTTTCTTTCTCGATGCTTTCTGTTTTCCCGATGCTTTTTGTGGGCGCCTCTGCTGTTTCAGTGGTTTGAGCTGTGTTTTCCGTTCCTGTTTCTGCCGCGGTTTCCGGCTCTGTGTTTTCCGCAGTCTGTACTGTGGCTTCTGTCTGTGCAGGCGATTCCGCTTCCTGCCCGGAACAGCTCCATGCCGCGCAGGCGATCACACAAGACAGAAGCAGCGCCGTAAATTTTTTCATATTCCCAGATCCTTTCCCGGATGATGATTCTTTGGTTACAGCGTCTATTATATACGATGGCGCGGCGTTTGAAATAGGGCTACCGCAATCCCACTGGCTTTAGACGGTGGGTTAAGGTAGCCAAAAGTGGTGGCTTGTGCTATACTTACGTTATGGGAACATGGAAATCAAAAAACAGACACAAGTATTTGTTACAATATCATATTATTTTTGTATGCAAGTACAGAAAG
>CAJFOT010000115.1 GCA_904397815.1 Candidatus Paralachnospira sangeri | reverse complement strand
TCCCGAAGATAAGTCCGGTCCTGAAAAATCACGCCGTCATCTGCTTAGTACCTGTTCGGGCCGGGAATCAAGCGGCAGAATGTCCCACCCATATGGCGCTGTGTCCCAGAGCGTTGCCTCCCTGTCCGGCGGTTCGTTCCTCCCGCTTGTCCGTGAACGAAAACATATACCATCTTGTGCTTTTATTCAATTCCCCATCCCGCCAGGAATCCGGCTCTGACCGCTTCTCCGATCTGCCCGATCTCCACGCAGTCACCTACCTGAACGGAATTGGGATATCTGTCAAAAATTTCTTTCGCCGCCTGGCTGTTGGGGCGGGTGCCGAATGCGGCGATGATGGTATCCGCTTCCAGCTCCTTTGCGCCGTCAGGGGTCTCCACCTTCACACCTTTCTCCGAGAACTCCAGCACCTTTGTGCCGGTATACACCTGCACGCCCTGCTCCCGGATCGTCCTGTTGACACTGATGGCGGCGGCAATATTTGCCTTGGGCACCAGTTTATCCATCATCTCTACTACAGTGACTTCCTTGCCCTCCTGAGCCAGTTCGATGGCACAGTCACAGCCGGAGAAACCGCCGCCGGCAACCACCACCTTCTGGCCGATCCGGCTCTGATCTCCTGTATGGGCGTCAATCACTTCCAGAACATTGGCATTCCGGGCCCCAGGGATGGAAGGGATGAACCCGTGGGCGCCTGTGGCGATAATAATCCGGTCAGCCTCTGCCAGCTCGGGAGAGTCTGCACTGATCTCATGGTTCATCACCATGGTAACCCCCAGCTTGCCCATCTGGGTCTTATAATAATCCAGCAGCGCCCGCAGCTGACTCTTAAATCCGGGGGCGGAGGCAGCAATCAGCTGGCCGCCGGCCTCTGCCGCCTTTTCATATACCGTCACCTGATGGCCTTTCTCCGCAGCCACTCTCGCCGCTTCCAGACCGCCGGGGCCGGCGCCGATGACCGCCACTCTTCTCTTATGCTTCGCCGGGAGAATCTCATATTCCTTTTCCGCCCCTGCCGCCTGGTTCAGCGCGCAGGATACGCCCCGCATGGTTTTCGTCAGGCAATATTCATTGCACCGCATACAGGGCCGGATATCCTCTCTCCGGTTCTCCCACAGCTTCCTGCCGTACTCCGGCTCTGCCAGCATGCCCCGGCCGATGACAACAAAATCGGTTTTCCCTTCTTCCACTGCCTTCAGCGCCGCCTCCGGCGTGTAGGAGCCTGCGTTCAGCACCGGTTTATCGGTCACCTTTTTTACCATCTCCCCGATATAAGCCATAGGGGCATCTCCCATATAGGGCGTCGGGAAAGCCCAGTCGTAAGCGTCATAGCAGCCCGCATCCACATCAAAGGCGTCGATGCCCAACTGATCCAGATATTTCACGATTTCCAGAGATTCCTCCTCTGTCCGCCCGCCGGGGATCTTATGGCCGATGCACAGCCGGAACAGCACCGGATAGTCAGGGCCTACCGCGTCTCTGACCGCCTGGTAGATCTCCGTCGGAAACCGCATACGGTTCTCAAAGCTGCCGCCGTACTCATCCGTCCGCTTATTCCACAGCGGGGTCATGAAGGAATCCAGCAGATAACCCAGATGGCCGTGAATCTCAATGGCGTCCACGCCTGCCATTTTCGCCCGGCGGGCCGCCCGTCCGAAAGCTCCTACCACGCCTTGGATCTCTTCTGCAGACAGTTCCCTGGTCACCTGGGAGGGATCCCAGAAGGAGGGAATGCCGCCGGAGGCCGCCACATTAGGCACCCCAGGCACCGGCCGGGAGTTCCGGCCCAGACCGCAGGACAGCTGCACACAGACAGAGGTCCCATAGCTCTTCACCCGGTCGCACAGTCTGGCCCAGGCCATAGTCTGCATCTCTGTATCCAGGCCGTACATCCGGCTCCAGGCCGGATCTGTCTTATTGGTAACCAGCTGAAAGCCGATGATCAGCATGCCGGCGCCACCCTTCGCCCTAGCCTCATAGTAATCAATTCCCTTGTCTCCCACAGTTCCCGCGGCAAAATCCAGCCCGGCCCCCATAGGCGCCATCACCAGACGGTTGCTGATTCCCAGCTTATTAATATATGTGCGCTCAAACAAAGGCGCGAATTTATTATCCGTCATCATTTACACTCTCCTTTTCTTTTCTGCGGTTTTCTGTCACAATCTATCTTTCCCCGCCTGCGCTTTCAGTCCTTCCTGCCTGCTGCCGCGGATTGGTTACCCACCGCCTGCAGCAGGAGTCTCTCCAACCAATAGAAGTTACGCCGTTTTTTTCGGCCGCATAAATACAAATGCCAGCACCGCCACGATCAGGCCGGTTGCGGCAGCCATCATAAAGCAGGCATTGATGGCCCTGGTCAGGTCCCCGATCACTGACGCGTCAGGGCAGACCGCATTGTACACAACGCCGAATACCGACGCCGAGATCGCTGATCCCATCGACCCCATCATACTGTTCAGACTCATGCCGGAGCCCATATTTTCCGTGGTGAGGGTCGCCTGCAGCGCAGGAGTCAGGGCGGACTGCTTAAAGCTCTCCGCGATTCCGGTGACGCCCAGGCCCACCAGGAACACCATCAGGGTGGTATCCGGGGTGATAAAGCTCATACACAGATTTCCCACCATAACAATGAGTCCCGCGATGGCCACACCTTTCCACATCCGGTCTTTCTGATTTTTCGCGATCCACAGACCGCAGAAAGTGGGGAAGATCACATTCAGAATACTTCTGGGCAGCTGTACCGAACCGGAAACGGTGGCGGACATGCCCATTACATTCTGCACTGCCAGCGGCACATAATTTCTCATGGCCGTCTGATACCATACCAGCAAAAAGGTACAGGCCAGGGCGCCGCTGAAAGCAGGATTTTTAAACAGCTTTAAGTCTACCAGAGGGCTTTTGCTCCGCTTCTCCACCTGGATAAAGGCGATAAATGCCACAATCAGCAGCAGGAATCCGCCCAGAATGTAGGGATTGGTCCATCCCATTGAGCTTCCGAAGCTGGATACAAACATAATCGGGGCCACAATCAGGAAAATCAGGACGGTGCCGCCGATATCGATGCTGGGCATTGCCTTTCTCTCCACAGTCGGACAGAGCACAAACATCATGGCAGAACCGATACAGGCCAGAATGCCGGGATAAGCCACCGCCATCCACATCATTCCATTGTCGGCAAACCATCCTGCCAGCGTGGAGCCGAAGAATGCGCCAAGAGCCAGGAACGCGCCCTGTATGCCGTATACCGTCGGCAGCTGCTTCCGCTCAAATACGTAGGGCAGAGAAGCTGACGGCAGAGGGGTCAGACAGGCGCTGCCTACCGTAATCAAAGCCCGCATCACCAGGAAAAAGACAAAGTTGGGCGCCAGCCCGGCCGCCACACTGGAAGCCAGGGTGATAATGGTACCGATAATCAGCATAGGCCGCCGACCTACTGTATCGATCAGCTTTCCCACCACAGGAAGGAACAGCAGCATGCCGATGGAAGCCATCAGGCTGGTCAGGGTGTAATGCTGCATGGCGTCAAAGGCGCTGAGCAGACGGGGCGTTACCGTCGCGATGCCGTAGCTGCTCAGGGTAACGGACATCACCACCAGAGAACTGCCGATAAAGAAAACAATCTGCGACGAACGTGAATACTTATTCATAGCTTCCTCCCCCTTTCCATTACAGATTACTTACTGTGTCTTCTACCAGCTCCAATACCTGTTCTGTTACCGGCGCCGCCGCTCCCACAGCCTTCGCCGCCTCCAGAGCAGATTTCAGATCCTTCTGCATATAGGGGATCAGATAGCTGGAAGCGCCCGGGCTCAGGTTAAAGTTCTCGTCAGAGGCCCGCTTGATGATCAGGTTATAGTAGAGGTCAGGCTGCTGCCGGTCGCAGGCCAGCAGGCCGTCTACCAGAGCCTGAGGCTTAACCCCCATTTTCACTGCCATCCTCGCCGCCTCAGTGGTGACACGCCAGCTGTCGAAGGTAATCATGTTGCGGGCCAGCTTCGCCGCCATCCCGGCGCCGCTTCCGCCGCAGTGGATTACTTCCTTCGCCCAGTCCTGAAGGACAGGCATCGCCATCTCGATTCCTTCGTCATCTCCGCCGGTCAGGGCGATCAGGCCGTTCTGGTCAGACAGCTGTCCCGGCGAAACACCGCTGTCCAGCAGATAAATGCCTTTTTCCTTACACATCCGGTACATATTTTTGATATCGTCAATGCCTACTGTGGAGAGAATCACAATGGCTGAGCCCGGCTTCATATTCGCCAGCAGCCCCTCCTCTCCCTCCAGAACACTCATACACTGCTTTGCGTCAAAAACCGCGATCATCACCACGTCACAGTCTCCCAACTCCTTCAGGCTTTTCGCCTGCCCGGTCAGATGGGGCGCCCACTTCGCGTAGGCATCCTCCACCACGTCATAGCATACAGGAATCCTTCCGCTCTTCGTCAGGCTGACCGCCACGCCGCCGCCGATTCTTCCTAAACCAATCACACCTGCTTTCTTTTCATTCATCATGATCCTTCTCCTTTTCCTTAAAAACCTGCCGCCGGATAGGCGGCCTCCATAGCTGTATCAGATTACTCTGGCCACTTTGTTCGCCGCCGCAATGGCATCCTGGATCAGCCCGGTCTTATCGCAGTCGCCGATCTTATATACCTCCGGAACAATGCCGGTCAATGCTTCATACATCTGGTCGTTTTTCACTCTCGGGGAGGTGACGATTACCACGTCATATTCTCCGACCTTATGGATGCCGTTGTGGTAATAATGCACCCCTGCCGCGTCCACAGACTCAATTCTGGAGTTAAACAGCATCCGCACATTGGCCCTCTCTGTATCTTTGCTGCGGCGAATATAGTTGGCATCTGTCAGCCGTTTCCGCAGATATACCTTCCGGTCACGGGTAAACCATTTCTCCGCGGCCACAGAATCGTCGCCGCCAGGGCCTACCATCGTAACCTCAGCCCCCTGATCCGCCAGATCCAGGGCGAACTCACAGCCGGTAAATCCTGAGAACCATACCTTCTTATGCCATCCGGCAAAGCTTCTGAACTCCCGTTTCCGGTCGATGGCTTCCATCAGGCTCATCACCATCGGCTGTCCCTGGAATACCTCAGGCAGCTTCTCCGAGGTTCCCGCCGCCAGAATCACAGCGTCAGGAGCGAAAGCTTTTACTTTCTCCAGAGTACCCTCGCAGCACACCTTCACGTCAACTCCCAGCTCGCCCATCTGTCCCGCCAGATAGTCGATGATATTCTGAAACTCTGACAAATGAGGTGTGGTGGCCATGGTGCCTACCGCGCCGCCCAGCTTACCGCTCTTCTCCCAGAGAGTTACATCATGGCCTCTCTGAGCCGCTACTCTGGCTGCCTCCATGCCGCCTACGCCGCCGCCGATTACCAGGATTTTTTTCTTTTTCTCCAGAGGCATCACCGGAACGACGCCGTCCGCCACCATATCCAGGGAGTCATAGCTGACAGAGCAGGGGAAGCAGCGGGTATCGCAGCCGATACACTGGCGCACCTGGCTGGGCATGCATTTTCCCTCTTTGAACTTTTTCACCGTATCGTTATCCACATAGTGCTGGCGCCCGAAGTAAAGGATATCCACCTTTCCCTCCCGGAGAATCTTCTCCGCCATCTCCATGCTGGTCACACGGCCTACGCCGAACACCGGCACATGGGCGTGTTTTTTAATGGTGGAAGAGATATAAATCCAGCAGGCTCTGGGATAATACAGAACCGGCAGACAGCCCTGACCGGCATACATGGAACCGCCCTGAGACACGTCAATAGCGTCCAGTCCCGCTTTTTCCAGTTCGGGAATAATGTATGTACAGATATCCTCAAGGGTATTGCCCAGCTCTCCTTTCAGGTCGTCGCCGTTGATCCGCATGGTGATCGGGAAATCCGGCCCCACATTTTTTCGCATTTCCTGAATCAGTTCTACGGTAAAGCGAAGTCTGCCCTCCAGGTCTCCGCCGTATTCATCATCCCTGGCATTAAACATCGGGTCCAGAGAACAGGCGCCGAACATAATGTCGCTGTGGGCATTGTGGACGGAAACACAGTCGAATCCGGCCCGTTTCGCCCTTCCCGCGGCGATTCCCGCATATCTGATAATGCCCCGGATATCCTCCTTTGTCATAATCCGGCCCGGATAGGGAGGCAGCCCCGCTTTTCCGGTTCCCATATCGTTAAAAGCATATTTCTTCAGATTTTCCGGCATATCAGAGAAGAAATTCCCCTGCATAAAGCCGAAAAGCCCCAGCTGTATTCCGCATTTAGCTCCCTGTGCGTGGATTGCGTCTGTCACCTTCTTCCAGGGTTCCACATGAGATTCTTCAGAAAAGCGGATTCTGACTCTGGCCTGATACTGCAGGTCGGAATCCGCCGGCACAGGATTCACGATTCCCACCATGATAAATCCTGCGTCCGTTCTGGCCAACCGGTCATAATAGCTGACAGTTTTTGCGTTAGGTGTTCCGTCATCATCACTGGGATGGGAGCCATAGGGACCGATGGCAATCCGGTTTTTCAATGTCATTCCCTTGATCGAAATCGGCTCAAATACTTTCATTCCTTCAGTGGTCTTGTACTTCATACTGATACACGTCCTTTCTGCCCATATGAGATTTCCTGTTACTATGCGCTTAAAATGAATTTTCTGTTTCTGGAGCAAATGGGTATTCGCACAATTTTCCTATTGAATTGTTTCTAATTTTTATATAAAATATTGAAATAGAAATATTATGCATCTACTTATTGCCCAATAAATCATTGATTTAAATTGGCTTTATTATATATTTTCACTGTTTATTTTGTCACGCAGACAGCAATACGAAAAACATGTTTTTTCTTTTCTTTTTTCATGCTGTCAGCACAATTACACAGTATAATCATCTGACACGAACGTTACGGAAAGGAGTTATACATGAACATCACGTTAAGCATTCTGGCCGACGAGCTCTCCCACTACTATCCCGGCGCCGCCGCCTGCGGCGGCAGCGGCTTCGACCTGACCGAAACCGCCATCTGGCACAAAGGTGACCCCTTCGACAATCCCAGCTGCCTGTACTGCCTGCTGCCGGAGGAAGTCCCCAGTATAGTAAATGAAAACGTCTGCCTCCTTCTGACTCAGAAGACATCAAAGATGCTGTGGCTGAGGCATTACCTCTATCTGCCTCAGTGCAGCGATCTTCCTCTGGCCATGATCCGCATTCAGCGGACCCTCCTCCAGCTGCTGAACTGGCAGACCAAAATGCTCCGCCTGGCCGCCCGGGATACCGATATCACAGAGCTGCTGCGCATCAGCAGTCCGATATTCCAGAATCCCCTCTCCTTTAACTCCCTGCTCCACGACCAGATTTTCTCCGACACAGAAGGCTGTCGGCAGGATACACCCACCTGGGACAGACTGATTTCCTCTTTTCTGGAGCAGGAGGAAAAGCCTTATCTCTCCCCCGAAACCCTTTCCGAAAGCCATAGGAAAAAGAGTCCCTCATTATTCGAAATGCCTGGCCAGAAGGGCAAATTCATCATCGCCAACATTTTCCGGGGCAGCATCCGCATCGGCACACTGACCATAGCAGAAGAAAACACGCCGCTGAAGCCATGCCATTTTACTTACATAAAAGCCCTGGGGGAATGTCTCTCCATGATGTTCGAGCATATACCGATCCTGCCCCTGGATCCGCTGTCTCATTGCCTTCATCAGCTGCTGGAGGGCAACGCGGTTCCTCCGGAAGAGCTGGCCGACGCCTGTCATCAGTTTCAGTGGGAGCCTGAAGGCCACACCTACCGGGTTGCCGTTATCCGGGCCCTGAACAAAAACACCCGTCATCTGTTTGCAGCCGATGCTCTGTTCTACCGGAACCTGATCGCCAGAATCTACAGCAAGAGCAAAGTTTTTCTCTACCAGGACACGATCGTCCTGATCCGGGATTTCACCCAGCACGATCCCCTGGAAGAGGACATTGATTCCCAGGACAAATTCAACATCCTGCTGAAGAAAATAGACGCCTGTCAGGGGGCTTCCCTGCCCTTTTCCGTCCTGAATCAGGCAGCCATCTTTTACGAACAGGCCAAATCCGTAGCACAGGGCATCCGCCCCGCCACGGCAGCTCCCCATGAATACTCCTATTACCTGGCACACGATGTGATCGCCTGTTTCTCCCGGTCACACCCACTGGTACACTACATCCACCCGCAGATCCTCCAGCTGGCCGAATATGACAGAAAACACCGCGCCCACCTGATGTCCAGTCTATACTACTATCTGATCAACGACCGCAGCTACAAAATCTGCTCCGAAAAATACAGCATCCACCGGAACTCCCTGCTGTACAGAATACAAAAGGCCACAGAAATCGTAACCTGCGACCTTTCCAACGAGAATATTAAAATTTCCATCCTGCTGTCCATCTATATGTACTGGTTTTCCCATCCCGAGGCAGACCCCATCGGCATCTCGCTGTGGAATTAGGGGCAGTAATCGAAATTTACAGTCAAGCCTTCTTCCGGACATCAAAAAGGCCTGATTTATCAGGGAAATTCCATTCATTCACATTTTGTTCAAATATCATTCAAAAAAGTTTTACAGAATCAACATAATCTCTTCACGATTGACAAATATAATGTAACCATAAGATGAAAACATCTTAAGAGTGCACACTAACTAAAATTTTTTTCATAATACGAGCTGATTTTCAGCTCTCCTCCCTTTTTCATTATTATATAATAAAAAGACCCGTTCCTCACCAAAACGGGTCTTTTTATTTGTCTGAATACCGGCCGCTGGACTTCATATTTTTGTTCCTTGCAGCAGCCAGCATTCAGAAAAAGGGAACTGTTTTGCAGTTCCCTTTTCCGTCTGGACTGTGTAAGCCTCTGAACGAAAATACCCCTTACACTTCAAACATCAGATCACCGTAAGAAGGCATCGGCCAGTATTCTTTGTCTACGATCATTTCCAGCTTGTCGATCGGCGCTCTCAGCGCATCCATAGACGGTACAACCTTATCTTTATAAGCATATGCCATAGTTTCGCCTTCTTCTGCCGCGGACGCCTCTGCCACTGCGCCTTTCAGCTTGTTCAGGGCAGCCTTTGCCTCAGCCAGCAAGGCGGACGTTTCGATCAGCAGCTCTTTCTGTGCGCTGATATCCGCTTCCGGGCACGCTGCAATCACAGAATTCATGGATCCTGCCAGTTCTGTGGTATAAGAAATGACTGCCGGAATAATCTGCTTTCCTGCCATATCGATCATAGTCAGCGCTTCAATGTTAATGGTTTTTGCGTAAGTCTCATAAAGCACTTCCGCTCTGGACTCCAGTTCCGCTCTGGTAAAAATGCCAAACTTCTCGAACAGAGCTACCGCCTTCTCTGTTACCAAAGTAGGAACTGCCTCTACCATGCTCTTAATATTAGGCAGGCCGCGGCGTTCTGCTTCTTTTACCCATTCATCAGAATATCCGTTTCCGTTGAAAATAATTCTCTGATGTTCTGTCAGATATTTCTTAATCAGATCATGAACAGCCATATCAAAGTCCTCTGCCTGTTCCAGCACATCGGCAGCCTCACTGAAAGCTTCTGCCACAATGGCATTCAGTGTTGTATTCGGGCTGGCAATGGAGTCATCAGAACCTACCATACGGAATTCAAACTTATTCCCTGTAAAAGCGAAGGGTGATGTTCTGTTCCGGTCTGTTGCGTCTTTGTCAATTGTCGGCAGAGAGCTGACGCCGGTATTCAGCTGATCTCCTTCAATACAGCTTGCGGCTTCACCTGTCTCTACCAGCTGTTTTACCACATCTTCCAGCTGATCACCCAGGAAAATAGAGATGATCGCCGGCGGTGCCTCATTAGCTCCCAGACGGTGGTCATTGCCCACATCAGAGGCAGACTGCCGCAGCAGATCCGCATGGATATCCACAGCCTTGATGATGCAGGCCAGTACCAGCAGAAACTGGATGTTCTGGTTGGGAGTATCACCGGGATCGAGAAGATTTACGCCGTTATCTGTTCCCAGAGACCAGTTATTATGTTTGCCGGAACCATTTACACCCGCAAAAGGCTTTTCGTGCAGCAGGCAAGTCAGGCCATGATGCCCGGCTACTTTCTTCATCGTTTCCATAACCAGCTGATTATGGTCTACCGCAATATTCGCTGTACCGTAAATCGGTGCCATTTCATGCTGCGCAGGCGCCACTTCGTTGTGCTGTGTCTTAGATGTGATTCCCAGCTTCCACAGCTCTATGTTCAGTTCTTTCATATAAGCGCCTACACGTTCTCTGATTGCGCCGAAATACTGATCTTCCAGTTCCTGGCCTTTGGGTGCCGGCGCGCCGAATAATGTACGTCCCGCATAAATCAGGTCTTTTCTCTGCAGATATTTTTCTCTGTCCACCAGGAAGTATTCCTGCTCCGGGCCGACAGACGCGATTACCCTCGTCGCTTCTGTATTTCCGAACAGCCGGACAATCCGCAGGCCCTGCTTGCTGACAGCTTCCATGGACCGCAGCAGAGGAGTCTTTTTATCCAGCGCCTCGCCGTTATAAGAATAGAAAGCAGTAGGGATGCAGAGAATCACGCCGGTAGCGTCCTCTTTCAAAAATGCAGGGGAGGTGCAGTCCCATACTGTATAGCCTCTGGCTTCAAATGTAGATCTCAGTCCTCCGGAGGGGAAGGAAGAAGCGTCAGGCTCACCTTTGATCAGTTCTTTTCCTGAAAACTCCAGCAGCGTATGGCCCATCTCATCAGGGGCGGAAATAAAAGAATCATGCTTCTCTGCTGTAATGCCTGTCAGCGGCTGGAACCAGTGGGTATAATGGGTTGCGCCCTTGGATACCGCCCAGTCTTTCATTGCTTTTGCTACTACATCCGCAGTGGTGAGAGAAAGCTCTCCGCCATTCTCCATTACGTTTTTCACTTCAGCGTAAACTTTTTTCGGCAGTCTTTCTCTCATCTTGGCCAGATTGAATACATTTTCACCGAAGATTTCCGCAACATTTACTACTTCGCTCATAGATTTCCTTTTCCTTTCTCTAATCTGCCTCGTCTTACACACAGTGGAACAGTCATGATTCCTTTCCGCCGCGGCGCGCTCCTGCCCGGAGGTTTTCATACAACAGAGAAACTCACCCGTTTTTCCTGTTATACAAAAATAAGGCGCTCCAATCCTAAAATCGGAACGCCATCGTTCTTTCATGCTCTCTTCATGAATCCACTGAAAATAAAATACATCATTTTTGTCATAAATGCAAGTACTTTTTTCAATACTTTTACATTTTCCATTTATCTCTCTGCCCATTTCAGCTTGCTTATTTTCAGATGCCTGCTTTCGTCCGCGGCCGGGCACATGCAGATTACTGTATCTTCTTCGCCTGAACGATAAAACGTCCGTCATTCACATTCGTGCAGGTAGACAGTGTAATAATCTGATCTGACGCCCCGACACTGATGCCGGTATCAATGACAGACCAGGACCGAACCTTGCTGATATATTCCAGAAATTCTTCATCACTGGCAAATCCGTACTGATATGCCTCGCTGACCGCTCCCGTCTCATAGGCCGCAAAGATGCCATATACCGCAACCCCATCCTGGGTATAAACACTGAAATATCTGTGCTGCTCAGCATATGCCTGATCCCCGTATCGCGTCAGATTGGCAAACATTTTATTGTTTTTCAGATTGTGCCCGTATACGATTACATTCTTTGCTTCCCAGCCGTCTGTAATGTCTGCGTCCATAAAAATAGCGCCGGCTTTATTTCGGGTCCCGTAAAAGGTATGGGTCAGATAATAAGAATTATCACTTCCCTGTACCACCGGATAGCTGATCTCCTCATTGAGAGCCAGCCAGCCTATGTAATCACTATTTATTTCTTTTAGTTTGTCATGGCCGATATCATAGGAAAGCGTAGGCTCACTTTCCTCCCCGGTCTCTTCCTGACCGGAATCAGACGCCTCCAGTGTTCCCTCGTTTTCCAATTGTTCCAGGATATCCTCCGGAACCACCGGGGGCAGTTCTGACATATCCGCCTCCTCTACCAGCTGTTCATACTCCTTGGTACCCTGCCGGTATTCCAGATAAATCCGGCCCAGCTGTATTCCCGAAAACAGGAATACAGCCACCGCCAAAACGAGTACGACATTGATCCATTTATGCCGCATATACTATCATGCTTTGCCTACAGAACCGAATAACTCCATTTTTTCCTTGACAGTCTCCTTGATCGCTTCCGCGCCGGGAGCCAGCAGTTTTCTCGGATCATATCCTTTGCCCTGCAGGTCCTTTCCTTCTTCAATATATTTTCTTGTGGCAGCCGCAAAAGACAGCTGGCACTCTGTGTTCACGTTAATCTTGCTGACGCCTAAGGAAATCGCCTTTTTAATCATATCCGCCGGAATTCCCGTACCGCCGTGAAGAACCAGAGGCATGTCCCCTACCTTTTCTTTCACAGCAGCCAGAACCTCAAAGTTCAGTCCGGGCCAGTTCGCCGGATATTTCCCGTGAATATTGCCGATGCCTGCAGCCAGAATATCCACGCCCAGATCAGCGATCATCTTGCACTCATTGGGATCAGCAAATTCACCCATACCTACGACGCCATCTTCCTCGCCGCCGATGGAGCCGACCTCAGCTTCCAGGGACAGGCCCTTTTCTGCGCAGATCTTTACCAGCTCCCGTGTTTTTTCCACATTTTCATCAATGGGATAATGGGAACCGTCAAACATAATAGAGGAGAACCCCGCTTCAATACACTTCAGGCAGCCTTCATACGTACCGTGATCCAGATGCAGAGCAACAGGCACTGTGATGCCCATCTCTTCCACCATCGCCTTTACCATCGCCGCGACAGTTTTGAATCCTGTCATATATTTGCCGGCTCCCTCTGATACGCCCAGAATAACCGGTGACTGCAGTTCCTGCGCTGTCGCCAGCACAGACTTTGTCCACTCCAGATTGTTGATATTAATCTGGGGAACTGCATATTTTCCCGCCCTTGCTTTCTGCAGCATTTCTTTTACTGATACTAACATAGTCCCTGTCCTCCATAAATAAAATTTGAATACCGCTATACGCAGGCATAACGCCTGCCTTATACACATTATACCCTGATTATGGGAAAAATGAAATAGGCTGGCAAAATTTTTTACCGGCCTTTTACGATGCCGGTTTCCGCCGCCTGGTGACGGGAGATTCTCATCGAAGCAGCACCGGAATTTCACTGTGAAGCGTCAGGCTGTCTCTTCCCACATGGCAGTCATAAGCCAGAATGTGCACACCAGCCTGACAGGCGCTGACCAGCGCATCGGCAAACTCGGGATGAGCTGCCCGGTTCGGTTCAAAATACCGTATGCCCTCCATTTGAATGACAAACAGAATATACGCCTCATATCCCGCCTTCAGGCATCGTTCCAGTTCTTTCAGATGTTTGATGCCTCTCTGGGTAGGCGCGTCAGGAAAACGCGCTACGCCATCTTCCTCCAGGGTAACCCCCTTCACTTCCATAAAAATCCGGCGCTCTCCCATCTCCGCATACAGATCCAGACGGGAATCCCCCCATGTTTTTTCCCGGATCACCTTCGACGCGTCAGCCCCGAGTCCGCCTGTCCGCACCCATTCCTCAGCTACCTGGTTAGGAGCCTGAGAATCGATATTGACCAGACGGTCACCCTTATAGACACTGATCAGATCAAAACGAGTTTTCCTGCCAGGATGGCCGTTCTCGCTGACCAGGGCTTTTGTCCCCGGCACCAGCAGTTCCCGGCATCTGCCTGTATTTTTTACATGACACCAGCTCTCTTCTCCGTCTACAGCAACACGGGCTACAAACCGGTTCAGCCGTTCTAAAAAAACACCTTCTTTTATATGTTCATAATTCATCTTCTTTATCCTCACCTTGTTTTCTGCATGGCTTCGATTATTATAGAACAAGACATCAGAAAACACAAGGGCCGAAGGCCCGGCATATATTATCTTGAATAACTGTTTTTTCGGAGACTTCGAAGTGAATCTTCACTATCTGAATGAAATGGAAATCGGTGACGCTGCTGTTATTCAGTCTGTAGAGACTGGCGGCAGCATTCGCCGCCGTCTGATAGATCTGGGATTTGTAAGCGGAACTCCCATCCGATGTGTTCTGAAGGGGCATCGGGGCGAATCAGCCGCTTATCTCATTCGCGGCACCGTCATTGCTCTTCGCCGGGAGGATTCCTCCTCCATACAGATTACTTCAGTCAAAAATCATAAAAGCACGCCGTAAACAGCAAAGGGCCGCCGGATGCAGCTATGCCCCGCGGCCCTCTGACCGCCTGAGAAACGCCTCCGGCGACGCGTCTTTTTTAATACCACAAATTATTAAATCTGCATAATTTTATAAATATTTTTTTGATATATTTATTATTTTTGTTAATATTGACTTTCTTTTACTGCAATGATATGATTATTTTTGATATATTAATAGGCATTTCGCTCTATACAATTGTCTATTATTGATATTTTTTGTATTTTTCATAAAAAGGAGGTTGTTGCACAATGGATGTCAGAAAGTATATCAAAGAATCTTACAAGTTATTCATCGGCGGCGAATGGGTAGACGCTTCTGACGGCGGTACATTCAAGAGTTACTGCCCCGCAAATGGAGAAGAGTTATCTGTATGCGCCGAGGCTACCAGAGAAGATGTAGACAAAGCGGTTTCAGCGGCATGGAAAGCCTTTGAAAGCTGGAAGAATACAACTGTATCTGAACGGGCCGACATTCTGATGAAAATCGCAGATGTAATTGATGAAAACAAAGAACTGCTGGCTATGGTAGAATCTCTGGACAACGGCAAGCCCATCCGCGAAACTATGGCGATTGACGTTCCTTATTCTTCCGATCATTTCCGCTATTTTGCCGGCGTAATCCGGGCGGAAGAAGGCAGCGCCTCTATGCTGGACAACAATACCCTGAGCCTGATCCTCAGAGAGCCCATTGGCGTAGTCGGTCAGATTGTACCCTGGAACTTCCCCTTCCTGATGGCGGCGTGGAAGCTGGCGCCGGTACTGGCGGCAGGCTGCTGTACCGTATTTAAGCCTTCCAGTACCACCTCACTGAGCGTTCTGGTGTTGGCAGAACTGATTCAGGATATTCTTCCTGCCGGCGTATTCAATGTAGTGACCGGCAGCGGTTCCAAATCCGGCAATTATATGCTGGCACACAAGGGTTTCCGCAAGCTGGCCTTCACAGGCTCTACCGAGGTTGGTCTGGATGTGGCAAAAGCCGCAGCAGAAAAACTGATCCCCGCCACCCTGGAACTGGGCGGAAAATCTGCCAACATTTACTTCCCCGACTGCAAGTGGGATATGGCAATGGACGGCCTCCAGCTGGGCATCCTGTTCAACCAGGGCCAGGTATGCTGCGCAGGATCCAGAGTATTTGTACATGAAGATATCTATGACCGCTTCATCGAAGACGCGGTTAAGGCGTTTAACAGCGTAAAGGTCGGTCTCTCCTGGGAGCCTGATACGCAGATGGGCGCGCAGATCAATGAAGGTCAGGTAAAGAAGATTCTGGGCTGGATCGAAGAAGCTAAATCCGAAGGCGCAAAAGTTGCCTGCGGCGGCGAGAGAGCGACAGAAGGAGAGCTGGCAAAGGGCTGCTTCATGAAGCCTACCCTGCTGGTTGACGTAACCAATGACATGAAGGTGGCACAGGAAGAAATTTTCGGTCCTGTTGCCTGCGTGATTAAATTTAAAGATGAGGATGAAGTGATCCGTATGGCCAATGACAGCCGCTATGGTCTGGGCGGCGCAGTATGGACCAGAGATATCAACCGGGCGATCCGTGTATGCCGCGGCATCGAAACCGGCCGTATGTGGGTCAATACATACAACTCCATCCCCGCTCACGCGCCTTTCGGCGGATACAAGGAATCCGGCATCGGCCGTGAGACCCATAAGACCATCCTGAATCATTATACCCAGATGAAGAATATCATGATCAATCTGTCCGAATCCCCTTCCGGATTCTATTGATACAGATCATCTGATACGGCATTCCTGCGAAGAGGCGGCCCCGGCGGGCCGCCTCTTCTGCGTATCTAAAGGGCATATGTTTTCATTCAGGGGCTGTCACCCGCCCGGACGGAAAAGGGTCAATTGCAGCAGGTCAGGCAGCAGCATGTTTTTGTTCTTTTCAGCAGTCAGTATCCAGAACCGCCGGACGGGGAGGCAACGCTTCGGAGCACAATGCCATAGGGGCGGGACATTATGCTGCATATGAAGGCCCGATTTACAGGTACTTGCAGATGACGGCGTGGTTTTTCAGGCGGAAATTGGTTTACAGAACCAATTTCCGAGGAGCTTACTGAGG
>CAJFOT010000114.1 GCA_904397815.1 Candidatus Paralachnospira sangeri | reverse complement strand
TTTTACAGGCAGAAATGAGCGTTGAGTGCTCATTTCTGCCTGTAAAACCAGGCCCGTATTTATTAAGGATTTGTATTCGGGTCTCCACATGTCAGTACCACGCCCCGTCCATCCATCCCTCCCCCCGCAGGCTGCCGCCCTCCCCTCACCGCGTTTCCTTTTCCGTCCGCTCAGCCAAAGCCCCCCTGAACGAAACCATTTTTTAATTTTCGAAGTGGCAGGATGAGCAGTCTCCCTCGCAGTCGCAGTCCTCTTTACACGTGGTGCAGCTGCCCTGGGAATCGCCGCCGTAGATCTGGTTATAATATTTAATCTGGAAGTCTTTCAGCTTTCCTTCTTTCAGCAGCTGAACAGCCTGGTCTGCATCGCCGGATATGCCGGCGTACAGATCGATGTTGCACTCCAGCAGCAGGATGCTGCAGGCTTCTTTGCCGATGTTCTGGCAGATCAGGGTCTGTACCTGATGCTCCCGCAGGAAATTGCACATGGCCACATGGCCGGTTACATTTGTGTCCAGCACATGGCTCTCCAGGATGACGCCTGTGGGAGCCAGATGGTACAGCTTCATTTGTTTTGCGTGTCCAAAGTGGGCGCCCACAGCGCCCTGGTCATATACTACCGCAATATTCATCATATGCCCTCTTTTCTGTATCTATATAAATTCTGTATCTATTCTAATCTATTTGTGAAAAAAAAGCAAAAGAAAATACAAATTACTTGATTTTTCTCTGTACCGGTATTAATATACGAATACAGTGATTATCTCTGGAAGGGAGAAGGGTAAAATGAATGAGCCTACTTTGGTGATTATGGCAGCAGGAATGGGAAGCCGTTATGGCGGACTGAAACAGATTGACCCTGTAGATGAGCAGGGGCACATTATAATTGATTTTTCAATTTATGACGCGGTGCAGGCCGGCTTTCGAAAAATTGTTTTTGTGATAAAGAGGGAGAACGAGCGGGATTTCCGGGAAGCGGTAGGAAAACGGGCAGAGCAGATGGCCGAGGTCCATTATGTGTTTCAGGAACTGACAGATCTGCCGCAGGGCTTCCGGGTACCGGCGGGCCGGGTAAAGCCCTGGGGTACCGGCCATGCGGTACTGTGCTGCCGTGATGTGATCAGCGGACCTTTTATGGTGATTAACGCGGATGACTATTATGGCAGCCACGCATTTCGCTTCATGTATGATTTTCTGGTAAGTCATGAAGATGACAGCAAGTACCGTTACGCTATGATGGGATATATTCTGGAGAATACGCTGACGGATAACGGATCTGTGGCCCGAGGGGTCTGTACAGCGGATGCAGAGGGATATCTGACAGATATTACAGAGCGTACCCAGATTGAGAGAAAAGATGGCAAGGTCGTATATACAGAGGATGGGCTCTCTTATTATGAACTGGAGCCGGACAGTCTGGTTTCCATGAATATGTGGGGGTTTTCCGGAAGCTTTCTGACAGAACTGCAGAAAGGATTCCCTGTATTTCTTGAAAAAGGGCTGAAGGAAAACCCGATGAAATGTGAGTATTTTCTGCCTTCTGTGGTCAGTGCTCTGATTGATGCCGGAAAGGCGACAGTTACAGTGCTGAAGTCATCAGATAAATGGTATGGAGTCACCTATAAAGAGGATAAAGAAAGGGTTATGGCTGCAGTGAAAGCCATGAAGGAACAGGGACTTTATTCTGACATGCTGTAAATCCAACGACCATGAATAATCTGAGGAGATGAGTGAGATGAAAAGACTGCTCTTTGTTTTTAATCCCTATGCCGGAAAGACAAAAATAAAATCCAAGCTTTCCTGGATACTGGATTTCTTTATAAAACAGGGGTTTAATGTGGAGGTATATGTCACGCAGGATACCGGGGACACAGCCTGGGAGATTTCGCGGCGGGCATGGGATATGGATTTAGTCGTGGTCAGCGGCGGTGACGGAACCATGAACGCGGCTGTCAGCGGATTAATGCAGGTTCCTGCAGAGCGTCGTCCTCCGCTGGGATATATACCTGCCGGCACGACCAATGATTTCGCAAAAAGTCTCCGGCTGCCCAAGGATATTCAGAAAGCGGCGGAAGTAGCGGTTACCCTGCCTCCTACACCTACGGACATAGGCCGGTTCGAGGATGAGTATTTCACTTATGTGGCAGGGTTCGGTGCTTTTACAAGTGTTTCATACCTGACTCCTCAGGATTCTAAAAATATGCTGGGTCACCAGGCATATATATTTGAAGGGCTGAAGAGCCTGGCGGAAATCAAAAGTCATCATGTAAAGGTCATATTCGGAACGGAAGAGATCGAGGATGATTTTCTGATCTGTCTGGTTACGAATTCTGTAAGTGTGGCAGGGTTTAAAAAAATCAGCGGCCGTGATGTGGAACTGGATGATGGCCTCTTTGAAGTGGTTCTGATTCGGGACCCTAAAAATCCTCTGGATCTGACCCGGGTCGTACAGGAACTGTTTCTGGATGAGGAACCGAATAATTTTGTTCAGCGGTTTAAGACGGATTCTATTCGTTTTGTATCAGAAGAGCCGATTGATTGGGTTCTGGATGGGGAGTTCGGCGGATCGAGAACAGATGTTCATATCGGAATCTGCAAGAGCGCGCTGGATATTGTGCGAAAGTAAGTCTGTGAAATACTGTATGGCAAAATGACAAAAAATCTGTCGTTTGCCGCGGGCTTCAGAGGATGCGCGTGAACTGATGCCATACTAAGATAAATAATAATGTTGGCTGCAGAAAAGCAGCGGAGAAATGCGAAAAAATGCGAAAAAATGTCGATAAAATGCTTTACAAATTGACGCCATTCGTTTATAATTAAAATTTACAGGAGTATCCTGTAATAAAAAGTTATTCGAAGGGACGTAAGCTGTGGAAAAAGACAAATTTTTAGAAAATTTGAAAAAGCTTGTCGAACTGGGGAAAAGCAAAAAGGGCGCTCTTGATATGAATGATATCAATGAGTATTTTGCTGGCGCTGACCTGTCTGTCGATCAGATGGAGCATATTTACAATTACCTGGAAAAACATGGAATTGATGTGCTCCGCGTGATGAATGATGATCCCTCTGCAGTCGAAAGTATGATATTAGATCCGGAAGACGCGGATTTTGTGATGGGCGACGAGGAAGAAGAGGACATCGATCTGGATGCGATTGATCTGCTTGACGGAATCGGTACAGAGGACCCGGTACGAATGTACCTGAAGGAAATTGGGACAGTTCCTCTGCTGACGGCAGATGAAGAACTGGAACTTGCTAAGCGAAAGGCGGAAGGAGATACATATGCGAAGGAGCGCCTCATTGAGGCTAATCTTCGTCTGGTAGTCAGCATTGCGAAGCGCTACACCGGACGTGGGATGAGTTTTCTGGATCTGGTCCAGGAAGGAAACCTGGGTCTGATCAAAGGCGTGGAGAAATTTGATTACAAAAAAGGATATAAACTTTCAACATATGCCACATGGTGGATCAGACAGTCGGTGACGAGAGCTTTGGCCGATCAGGCGAGAACGATCCGTGTACCGGTACATATGGTGGAAACCATTAACAAGATGTCTAAAATGCAGCGTAAGCTGACACTGGAACTGGGCTACGAGCCGTCAGTGACGGAACTGGCCAAAGCGCTGGACATGTCAGAGGAAAAGGTGATGGAGATCATGCAGATCGCCAGAGAGCCTGCTTCTCTGGAAACGCCCATCGGTGAGGAAGATGACTCCAATCTGGGAGATTTTGTGGCGGACAGCAATGCAGTGACGCCCGAGGGAAATGTGGAGTCTGTTATGCTCAGAGAGCATATTGACACGCTGCTGGAGGACCTGAAGGAGAGAGAACGTCAGGTGATTGTTCTGCGGTTTGGTCTGGAGGACGGTCATCCCCGCACACTGGAGGAAGTGGGAAAGGAATTCAATGTAACCCGTGAGAGGATCCGGCAGATTGAGGCAAAGGCTTTGAGAAAGCTGAGAAATCCGGTCAGGAGTAAGAGAATTCGGGATTTCCTGTCCTGATGGATACAATATATGACAAAAGAGAAGGGGATCGCAAAAGGCGGTTCCCTTTGTTTTTTATGATAGAGGGAGGATTTCAGATGATGACAGCTCAAAAAGTGAACTATCAGCGGGAACTGGATAAAATAATCGCCCGTCTCCAGGAAAGCGGAGTGAGAAAACGGCTGCTTCTGCACAGCTGCTGCGGTCCCTGCAGCAGTTATGTGCTGGAATATTTGTCGCAATATTTTTATATTACAGTGTTTTATTATAATCCCAATATTTATCCGCCTGAGGAATATCAGACCCGGGTGAAGGAACAGGAACGGCTGATTGGTCAGATGCCCTGTCTTTTGCCGGTGTCGTTTCAGGAAGGCGCCTATGAGCCGGAACGTTTTTTTGCGATGGCAAAAGGACTGGAACAGATGCCTGAGGGGGGTGAGCGGTGTTTCCGGTGCTATGAAATGCGTTTGCGGGAGGCCGCAGAATATGCTGCAGAAAAGCATTTTGATTATTTTACTACTACGCTGTCGATCAGTCCTTTGAAGAATGCTCAGAAGCTGAATCAGATCGGTCTGAAACTGGCAAAAGAAGTGGGAGTGCCCTATCTTGTTTCTGATTTTAAAAAGAAGAATGGATATAAGAGGTCAGTGGAACTGTCGGCAGAATATGGTCTGTACCGGCAAAGCTACTGCGGCTGTGTGTATTCGAGAGGATTGTCCGGGCAAGAGACATGACAGTTATGTCCGGAAGAATTTCTGGTTATGCCATAATATAAAAAAGCACGTTTTTCACTGAAAAAATCGAAATTGTTTCGTTAAAAATGCACAGAATATCTTTACAGCTATCTGAAAACAGTATAAAATAATAATATGAGTAAATGTGAAAGCACAGGAATTATTTAGGAGGAAGTCTATGAAAGTATTGGTAATTAACTGCGGCAGCTCTTCGCTGAAATATCAGCTGATTGATTCTGACAGTGAGCAGGTACTGGCGAAGGGACTGTGTGAAAGAATCGGAATTGATGGACGTCTGACCCACCGTCCCGCCGGAAAGGACAAGGTGGAGATGGAAGTCCCGATGCCGAACCACACGGAGGCTGTCAGCCTGGTGCTGAAAGCTCTCACAGATAAGGATCACGGCGTAATCGGTTCCCTGAGTGAAATCAGCGCTGTAGGCCACAGAATTGTACATGGCGGCGAGAAGTTTAATTCCGCTACGATTCTGAATGACGAAGTGCTTAAAGAGATTGAAGAGTGTAATGACCTGGCGCCCCTTCATAACCCTGCCAACTTAATCGGCATCAATGCGTGCCGGGAGCTGATGCCCAACGTGCCCATGGTCGGCGTGTTTGACACCGCGTTCCATCAGACGATGCCCAGAGTGGCGTATCTGTACGGCCTGCCTTATGAATATTATAAGAAATATCACATCAGACGCTACGGCTTCCACGGAACCTCTCACAGCTATGTATCCAAACGGGCAGCAGAGATTTTGGGAAAGAAGCCGGAGGATTTAAAAACCATCGTATGTCATCTGGGCAACGGCGCCAGCATCTGTGCGGTAAAGAACGGAAAATCTGTTGATACCAGTATGGGATTTACCCCTCTGGAAGGTCTGGTTATGGGTACCAGAAGCGGCGACATTGACCCGGCTATTATCGAATATATTGCGCGGAAAGAAAATATTTCTCTGACAGATGTGATCGATGTCCTGAATAAGAAATCCGGTATTCAGGGATTGTCTCAGGAATCCAGCGATTTCCGCGATCTTCATGCTGCTGCTGCAAAGGGAAACGTAAATGCGCAGATTGCTATTGACGTGTTCTCATATCATGTGGTAAAATATATTGGTTCCTATGCTGCGGTTATGAACGGTGTAGATGTTATCGCTTTCACTGCAGGTATCGGTGAGAACGATCCGATTATCCGGGCGAACGTGATGGGTTATCTGAACTATCTGGGTACAGAACTGGATCCGGTGAAGAATGACTGCAGAGGTGAGGAGAGAATTATCAGTACAGATGATTCTAAAGTAGTTGCTATGGTCATTCCTACCAACGAGGAGCTGGCCATCGCCAGAGAAACAGTGGCGCTGGTAAAGTAATAAAAAGGTCGGCGCTGCTGGCAGCGGCCGAATGTAAGTAAGATCAGGCGGCCCTGGAAGGGACCGCCTGTTTTATAATGGAGAGAAGCTGCCGCAGATGCTTCCTGTGTGCTGACTGAATATGAGGAGAGTGTAACATGATTACCAAAAGTCTGACAGTGGTGAATCCTTCCGGACTCCATTTAAGACCGGCCGGGCTGCTGTCCAAAGAAGCTGTAAAATATAAATGTGAAATTTATATCCGCAGCAAGGGCAAAACAGTGACGGCAAAAAGTGTTTTGAAGATTATGACAGCCGGCATCAAATGCGGTGAGAAGATCGAGCTGGTATGTGATGGTGAGGATGAAAAAGAAGCCTCGGAGGCATTGACGGAAGCGATTATGAGCGGGCTGGGTGAGGAACCTGTGGAAGGCCTGGAGTAACCGCAGAAGAGAAATGTAAAATTGAGAATGGATTATCATAAGCTGCAATGGCGCAGTTTCCCACAGGGAAAGTGTCTCTTTGCAGCTTTTTTTAATATGACTGGAAACTTTGTTTCCTGTTATTATAAAAACGTACCGCGGAAACGCGCACTCGCGCGAAGCGGAGTCTTTCGTTAAAAATACATAAATGGCCGGAGGCGCAGACCGATCCGGCGGAAAGGAATATGGACATATGGAAGAAAAACAATCGAAACAGCCCCAGAAACTTCCCAGACTTTATGATACGCGTTTTGAACATGACAACTGCGGTATCGGCGCCGTCGTAAATATTAACGGCGCAAAGAACCATAAGACAGTGGAGGACGCGATTAAGATTGTGGAAAATCTGGAACACAGGGCAGGCAAGGACGCGGAGGGAAAGACAGGCGACGGTGTGGGCATTCTGCTGCAGGTTTCTCACAGATTTTTTAAAAAAGCTGCGATGGCAGAGGGCATTGTCCTGGGAGATGAGCGGGAATATGGCGTGGGAATGTTCTTCTTCCCCCAGGATGAACTGGCCAGAAACCAGGCGAAGAAGATGTTTGAGATCATTGTCAAAAAGGAAGGGCTGGAGTTTCTGGGCTGGCGGGAGGTGCCGGTGGACGCTTCTGTCCTGGGGAAGAAAGCCCTGGACTGTATGCCTTACATTATGCAGGCTTTTGTAAAAAAACCGGCTGATATGGAGTCCGGTCTCCCTTTCGACCGGCGCCTTTATGTGGTGCGCCGGGTATTTGAGCAGAGCAATGACAATACCTATGTGGCCTCACTGTCCAGCAGGACGATTGTTTACAAAGGTATGTTCCTGGTGAAGCAGCTGCGCCAGTATTATCTGGATCTCCAGTCTCCGGACATGGAATCAGCCCTGGCGGTGGTTCACTCCCGTTTCAGTACAAATACCAACCCCAGCTGGATGCGTGCCCATCCTAACCGGTTTATTGTACACAACGGCGAGATCAATACCATCCGGGGCAACGTAGATAAGATGCTGGCCCGGGAAGAAAACATGGAATCGGAATATCTGAAAAATGATATGCCGAAGGTGCTGCCGGTGGTGAATTCCGAGGGCTCTGACTCCGCCATGTTTGACAATACCCTGGAGTTTCTGGTGATGAGCGGCATGGAACTGCCTCTGGCTGTCATGATTACCATTCCGGAGCCCTGGGTGAACGACAAATATATGGATCAGGATAAGAAAGATTTCTACCAGTACTATGCTACGATGATGGAGCCCTGGGACGGCCCGGCTTCCATTGTGTTCAGTGATGGTGATATCATCGGCGCAGTGCTGGACCGGAACGGCCTGCGTCCTTCCCGCTATTATATTACCGATGAAGGCCAGCTGATTCTGGCTTCAGAGGTGGGGGCTCTGGAGATTGATCAGAGCAAGATCGTAAAGAAGGACCGTCTCCGTCCGGGCAAGATGCTGCTGGTAGATACGAAGAAGGGCGTCATGGTTAACGATGAGGATCTGAAGCGGGAATATGCTTCCCGACGCCCTTACGGCGAGTGGCTGGACAGCCACCTGGTTCATCTGAAGGATCTGCCCATCCCGAACCGGAAAACGCCGGACATTACCGGTGAAGAGCGTCTCCGCCTGCTGAAAGCTTTTGGCTACAGCTATGAGACTTACCGCACGATGCTGCTGCCTATGGCCAGAGATGGAGCGGAGGCGGTGTCCGCCATGGGAGCTGACAGCCCTCTGGCGATTCTCTCCAGGATGAATCAGCCTCTGTTTAACTATTTTAAACAGCTTTTCGCCCAGGTGACCAATCCGCCCATTGACGCTATTCGGGAAGAAATTGTAACAGCTACCGACATTTATATCGGTTCTGACGGAAGCCTGCTGGAAGAAAAAGCGGATAACTGCAAGATTTTAAGAATACACAATCCGATTCTCACCTGCACTGATCTGCTGAAAATCAAAAATATGCAGGTAGACGGATTTAAGGTGGAAGAGGTTTCCATTTTATATTACAAAAATACATCCCTGGAAAAAGCCATCGACAGACTGTGTCTGGAAGCTGACCGGGCCCATCGGAACGGCTGTAATATCCTGATCCTCAGCGACCGGGGCATGGATGAGAACCGGGTGGCGATTCCCTCGCTGCTGGCGGTGTCTGCCCTGCAGCATCACCTGGTAAAAACAAAGAAACGGACCAGTATGGCGATCATCCTGGAAAGCGGCGAACCCTGTGAGGTGCATCATTTCGCTACCCTGCTGGGTTACGGCGCGACAGCCATCAATCCTTATCTGGCGCAGGAGGCAATTCATTACCTGATTGAGAGCAGGATGCTGGATAAAGATTATTATGCAGCTGTGGATGACTATAATTCCGCTGTTCTTCACGGCATCGTGAAAATTGCTTCCAAGATGGGCATTTCCACTATTCAGTCCTATCAGGGCTCTCAGATCTTTGAGGCCATCGGCATCAATAAGGATGTGATCGACAAATATTTTACCAATACGGTATGCCGTGTAGAGGGGCTGAGCATCAAGGATCTGGAAAACGATGTGGATGCCCGTCACTCAGCGGCTTTCGACCCCCTGGGTCTGGATGTGGATCTGACTCTGAGCAGCAATGGCAGCTACAAGATGCGTTCCGGCAGGGAAGAGCACCGGTACAATCCCAAAACCATCCATCTTCTCCAGGAGTCCACGAAGCGGGGCGACTATGAGATGTTCAAGGAATATACCCGCGCCATCCATGAGGAGGTGGGAACCATCAATCTGAGAGGGCTGCTGGACTTTCATTATCCGGCCCAGGGCATCCCCATCGAGGAAGTGGAGAGTGTGGATTCCATCGTGAGACGGTTTAAGACAGGGGCCATGTCCTACGGCTCGATTTCTCAGGAAGCCCATGAAACTCTGGCTATCGCCATGAACCGGCTCCACGGGAAGTCCAACAGCGGCGAGGGCGGCGAGAGCCTGGAGCGGCTGGAGAACCAGAAAGAAGGCTTTAACCGCTGCTCCGCTATCAAGCAGGTGGCTTCCGGACGGTTCGGCGTCACTTCCCGGTATCTGGTCAGCGCTCAGGAGATTCAGATTAAGATGGCCCAGGGGGCAAAGCCCGGCGAGGGCGGTCAGCTTCCCGGCAACAAGGTATATCCCTGGGTGGCGAAAACCCGCCACTCTACCGCAGGCGTAGGTCTGATTTCCCCGCCGCCTCATCATGATATTTACTCTATTGAGGATCTGGCCCAGCTGATCTTTGATCTGAAAAATGCCAATGAAAATGCCAGAATCTCTGTGAAGCTGGTATCAGAGGCGGGCGTGGGAACGGTTGCCGCAGGCGTGGCCAAGGCAGGCGCCCAGGTGATCCTGGTGTCTGGTTTCGACGGCGGTACCGGCGCGGCGCCCAGAAACTCCATCTATAACGCAGGACTTCCCTGGGAGCTGGGCGTGGCGGAGACCCATCAGACACTGATTATGAACGGCCTGCGGGATAAGGTGATCCTGGAGACAGACGGCAAGCTGATGAGCGGACGGGATGTGCTGGTGGCGGCCCTGCTGGGCGCTGAGGAGTTCGGCTTTGCCACTGCCCCCCTGGTGACCATGGGCTGCGTGATGATGCGTGTCTGCAACCTGGATACCTGCCCGGTGGGCATCGCCACCCAGAATCCGGAGCTGCGGAAACGGTTCGCCGGAAAACCGGAATATGTCATGAACTTTATGCGCTTCGTAGCCCAGGAGCTGCGGGAATATATGGCCCGCCTGGGCATCCGGAAGGTGGATGACCTGATCGGACGTTCAGACCTGCTGAAACGGAGAGAAAAGGTAGACTGTGTGAGAGGGGATAAGGTGGATCTGTCTGTGATCCTGGATAATCCCTACATTGGCCAGCCTCTGGCAGGTTACGACCATAAGAATGTATACAACTTTGAACTGGAAAAAACCCTGGATGAGCGGGTGCTGATGAAGCAGCTGAAAACTGCTCTGGACAGAAAGCAGAAAAAGACCATCGAGGTGGAAGTGGGAAGCGTCAACCGGGCCTTCGGCACCATCTTCGGCGCGGAGATTACCCGGAAATACCAGGATTCCCTGGATGAGGACACCTTCACCATCAAGTGTAAGGGAAGCGGCGGCCAGAGCTTCGGCGCCTTTATCCCCAAGGGGCTGACCCTGGAAGTGGCAGGCGACAGCAACGATTACTTCGGGAAGGGTCTGTCCGGCGGAAAACTGATGATCTATCCGCCGAAAGGTGTGAAGTTTAAGGCTGAGGACAATATTATTATCGGAAATGTGGCGCTGTACGGCGCTACCAGCGGAAAGGCCTTCATCAACGGCGTGGCGGGAGAGCGGTTCTGTGTCCGCAATTCCGGCGCCACTGCGGTGGTGGAGGGTGTGGGGGACCACGGATGCGAGTATATGACCGGCGGCCGGGTGGTGATTCTTGGACGCACCGGAAAAAATTTTGCAGCAGGTATGAGCGGCGGCATCGCCTATGTACTGGATGAAAACCGGGATCTGTATAAGAGGATCAACAAATCCATGATTTCTATGGAAGAGGTGACCAACAAATACGATGTCCTGGAGCTGAAAGGGATGATCGAGGAACATGTGGCCTGTACCGGCTCACCGAAGGGAAAGGAGATTTTGGAGCATTTCGGAGAATATCTTCCCAAATTTAAGAAGATTATCCCTAATGACTATAAAAAGATGCTGAATGCTATCGTACAGATGGAGGAAAAGGGACTGAGCAGTGAGCAGGCGGCGATCGAAGCGTTTTACGCCAGCAGAGCATAGGAGGCGATCAAGATGGGAAAACCAACAGGATTTTTAGAATATGACAGGGAAAATACACAGGCTGTCTCTCCTGCAGAGAGAATTAAAAATTTCAGCGAATTTCATGATCCTCTGCCGCTGGAAAAAAGAAGAGAGCAGGGCGCCAGATGCATGGACTGCGGCGTTCCCTTCTGCCAGAGCGGCATGGTGCTGAACGGCATGGTGTCCGGATGTCCGCTGAATAACCTGGTGCCGGAGTGGAACGATCTGATCTATACCGGCAACTGGGATCAGGCATATAAACGGCTGAATAAGACCAACTGCTTTCCGGAATTTACCGGCCGGGTATGTCCGGCTCTCTGTGAGGCGGCCTGCACCTGCGGACTGAACGGCGATCCGGTGACTGTCCGGGACAATGAGCTGGCAGTGATTGAGACGGCCTTTGCCAGCGGCCAGGTAAAGGCCCGGCCGCCGAAGGTGCGCACCGGGAAAAAGGTAGCGGTCATCGGCTCCGGCCCCTCCGGCCTGGCAGCCGCCACCATGCTGAACCACCGGGGGCACCAGGTAACCGTCTATGAGCGGAGCGACCGGCCCGGCGGCCTGCTGATGTACGGCATCCCCAATATGAAGCTGGAGAAACAAATCGTGGAGCGGAGAATCCGGCTGATGGAGGAGGAGGGTATCTCCTTTGTCACCGGCGTCAATGTAGGGAAAGATATCAAGGCGCCGAAGATTATGGCGGAATATGACGCTGTCGTTCTGGCCTGCGGTGCTTCCAATCCCAGAGATATCAAAGTGCCCGGCAGAAAGGCGAAGGGAATCTACTTTGCGGTGGATTTTCTGAAAGCAACCACCAGGAGCCTGCTGGACTCCAATCTGACTGACGGAAAATACATCAGTGCCAAGGATAAGCATGTGGTAGTCATCGGCGGCGGTGATACAGGCAATGACTGTGTGGGAACAGCTATTCGCCATGGCTGCGCCTCCGTGGTGCAGCTGGAGATGATGCCCAAACAGCCGGACAGCCGGACAGAGAACAATCCATGGCCGGAATGGCCCAGGATCTGCAAGACTGATTACGGCCAGGAGGAAGCCATTGCCCTGTTCGGCCATGATCCCCGGATGTATCAGACAACGGTAAAGGAATTTGTGGCTGATGAGGAAGGCAGGCTGAAAAAAGTAATCGTGGTAAAGCTGGAAAGCAAAAAAGACCCCAAAACAGGACGGATGAATATGGTGCCTGTGGAGGGGAGCGAACAGGAACTGGAAGCGGAATTGGTGCTCATTGCCGCAGGTTTCCTGGGAAGTGAGTCTTACATTACCCAGGCTTTCGGAGTGGATGTAGACGGCAGAACTAACGTAGCCACCAGGCCCGGCGATTACCAGACCAGTGTAGACAAAGTATTTGCCTGCGGAGACATGCACAGAGGGCAGTCGCTGGTGGTATGGGCGATCAGAGAGGGGAGGGAAGCGGCGAGGGCCGTGGACCTTAAACTGATGGGGTATACCAATCTGGAGTAAGACAGGTACTGAAAAGCCGGCAGGGAGGCTGTCAGAGCCCATTTGCTGTCTCCGGATAAATTTCTTTGCGCAAAACAGGAAACAGGGCAAGCCCTGGCACATACCATGTACTGTAATCAAAAAAATTCGGAGGATTTCTTCAATGAGTGATTTAACAGCTACCAACTGTGGAAGTGGATGCGGCAACGGATATGGCAACAGTGGATGTAATATCATCTTCCTGCTGCTTCTGCTGTCCTGCTGCGGCAACAGCAATCTGTTAGGTGATGGCGGCTGCGGCTGCGGCAACGGCGGTTTCTTCGGCGGCGACAATAACTGCCTGTGGATTCTGCTGCTCCTGTGCTGCTGCGGCGGATTCTGATCCGGCAGTTCCCCCTGTCAGAGGAACCCTGAAAAGGGTTCCTCTGCGATGGCTGAAAAAGGCAGCCTGCGGGGTATTTCTGCGCAGGCTGCCGGTTTTTGTTTTATTTCGTTTCAGACGGCTGATAAGCCGTGAGCCCTTTCCGGTATGTAATCAGATAATAGATCAGGCCCAGGGTATCTGCCAGAAACCACCCTATAGGCACTGACCACCAGATTCCCACAACGCCGACAGCCGGAACAGCTGACAGAGCATAAGCCAGCACTACCCGGATGCCCAAAGATACAATTGTCAGAACAACGGACATGCCCGGCCGTCCCAACGCCCGATACAGTCCGTAAAAGAGAAAGAGCAGCCCGATCATAAAGTAAAAGGCGCCCTCGATCCGAAGATAACGGATTCCTTCTGCAATCACGCCGGCTTCCCTGCTGTCAATAAACATCCCCATCAGCTGTTTTGCAAAAATAAAGACAAGCAGAGAAATCAGCAGGCCAAAAGAAACGGAGGTCAGTACCGCTGTACGGATTCCTTTCCGAATTCGTTCTGTTTTTCCGGCTCCATAATTCTGGGCCACAAAAATGGAAAAAGCATTTCCAAAATCCTGAACCGGCAGATAAGCAAAGGCATCAATCTTCACAGCAGCGGCAAAAGCTGCCATAACGGTGGTTCCAAAACTGTTTACCAGCCCCTGTACTGTCAGAATTCCCAGATTCATTATAGACTGCTGCATGCAGGTCAGAGCGGAAAAACTGGTGATCTCCCGTACTCTGCTAAGCCGCAGCCGTACGCTTTTATCTCTCCTGAGCAAATCCGGAAACTTTATCCAGGTATAAACAGCGATGCCAATTCCTGACACATACTGAGAAATCACTGTTGCTTCCGCTGCCCCGGCTACGCCTCTGTTTAACCCTGCCACAAACCAGATATCCAGAACAATGTTCATGCCGGCAGACACCGCCAGAAACACCAGCGGCACGACGGAATTTCCCAGAGAACGAAGGAGAGAGGCAAAAAAGTTGTAGAAAAATATGCCGATCAGCCCGGCGAAAATTACCATCAGATAATCTTTCATCATATCTGTCAGTTCTGCAGGCGTCCGAAGAAACCGGATAATCCAGTCAATGCCCAGAAAAACCAGGATGTTCAGTACAATTGCCACAATTCCCAGCAGACAGAAAGAGGCCAGAATCCCTTCTTTCAGGCCGCAGCGATCTTTCTGCCCATAGCGAATCGAGAACACCGTTCCGCTGCCCATTGCCAGTCCCAGCAGAATTGAGGTTAGAAAAGTCATCAAAGAAAATGCTGATCCTACTGCAGCCAGCGCATTGGCGCCCAGAAATCGCCCTACAATTAATGTATCCGCAATATTATAACACTGCTGCAGCAGATCACCCAGAATCATGGGAACCGCAAATCGAATCATGGTTTTCATGACTGGTCCATGTGTCAGTTCACTTTCCATTTTTTCTCCTATCTTTCTTTCTGAAATATTTGTATTAACAATCGAAAATATTATAGAATTTAAACTATCGATTGTCAATCTTATTCTTACATATATATAACTGTTATCTTGACGATTTATTTTCTTCCGTGATATAATCCCTTCATACAATTAATGCAGGCGGGAGGCAATCTTATGTTTTTAGATGGACTTGATGATCTGGATCAGAAAATTGTCCGGCTGCTGATCCAGAATGCCAGAATGTCCTATTCTGAGATCGGGCAGCAGGTAGGGCTGTCCCGGGTGGCTGTAAAAAACCGGGTGGAGATTCTGGAACAGAAAGGAATTATCGAAGAATACACCACCATTATCAACCCTCAGAAAATCAGCGGGGCCGTTTCCTGCTATTTTGAAATCGAACTGGCATCCGAGACCCTGACACAAGCCATCGAACTGCTCCGTCAAAACGACATTATCACACAGATATACCGGGTCACCGGGCAAAATAAGCTTCACGTTCACGCAGTGGCTTCTTCCAATGAAGAATTGGAAGCATTAATCAAAGATACCATCGACCGTCTCCCCGGGGTACGTTCCTGTACCAGCAGCACCATCCTCTATCGTATCAAAGATATCAAAGGACTCCGGCTGTAACAATCCGCAGCCCCGCTATACAGCGGGGCCGCAGATTATTTCGTTTCTCCTTTTCTTTTTCGCTTCTGTTCTTCTTCCTTCTTTTTTATACATTCCTCATCGGTCTCATAAACAGCATTTCCATCTATAATCAATTTATTGTACATATCTTATTCCTCCTGACATATTATCATATGTGATTTTTCCATTCCTTTGAATACTTCCTGTGCCCATTTCATAATATTAATTAAAACCCCCCATAAAGGAGACAATCCTGATGGAAGAACTTTATCAGGCGACTGAGTTCGATCAGCAGACCACCAGTCACCGGCTGCAGATCATTAAGGCCGCCCTCCCATACATGTCCGTCAGACAGCAGAAGATGCTCTCTGTATATGTGAAGATTCAGGAGCTGACCAATACCTTCCACCTTTTTGACGATGCGGAAAATACCTTGGGCATCTGTTCTTTGTCCGAGGAAGAAAAAACGCCTCTGGAAATGCTGGAATCCGTCAAAACCTACTGCTCAGAACGGGAAAAGGAGATGCTGGATGTATTGTCTAATTTCTTTCAGGCGTCCATGCTGTACCGCCAGTATCAGGCCATGAACCAGTCTGACCCTGAACAGTCCGGACCCAGCCCGATGGAGAATCTCCTTCATCTTATGACGCCGGAGCAGCAGGACACATTCTATCAGTATCAGACACTTTTCAATCAGACTTAATTACAGGAGGTAACTATGGACCCACAAAAACTGGCGTTTCTTACCGCCTTGATGAACGATGCCCAAAAACAGAACAAGGATAATCTGATGCCATTCATCATGGCTGCCGCTTCCCGAGCCAACAGTGAAGGCATGAATTTTTCCGATGAGGAGACAGACCTGATCTATCAGGAAATGAAACGGAGTCTGAAGCCGGAAGACCAGGCCAGGGTAGAGATGGTCTATCAGATGATGCGAAAGAATAAAAGACCCAAAACCTGAATTTTCCTGCAAAAGACGAAAGAAACCATGAAAGGCTCCTTGTCCGCCCTTGCAAGTTGGAACAAATCATGCTAAAATACCGTAGGATATTTTAAAACCTGCAGGCTGCCGGAATCGTGGATGATAAGCCGCATATTCCGGCAGCTTTTTTGGGCGCCCGCAGATGAAGCCCCAGCGGCTTCCAGGCAAAAAGGAGGAACTGCTTATGGAAACATACGACGTCATTATCATCGGTGCCGGCCCTTCCGGCATTTTCTGTGCCTACAGGCTGATCGAGCAGAGGCCGGATCTGCGCATCCTGATGATCGAAAAGGGCCGGGATATTGAACATCGTTCCTGTCCGAAACGGAAGACCAACCAGTGTGTAGGCTGCAAGCCCTGCTCCATCACCACAGGTTTCGCCGGAGCGGGAGCTTTTTCCGACGGCAAACTGTCTCTGTCCCCCGATGTGGGAGGAAATCTGCCCTCGATTTTAGGATACGACAGAACCCAGGAGCTGATCCACGAATCTGACGATATTTACCTGAAGTTCGGAGCTGACCCTCATGTCTACGGCATCAATAAGGAAGCGGAAATCCGGGAGATCCGCCGCCGGGCCATCCAGGCAAACCTGAAGCTGATCGAATGTCCCATCCGTCATCTGGGCACTGAGGAGGGCTATAAGATCTATACCCGCCTGCAGCATCACCTGCTGGACGCCGGCGTTCATATCCTTTTCCGCACCATGGTGCAGGACATCCTGATCCGGGAGGGAGCGGCATACGGCGTTGTGACCGATAACGGTCAGGAATACCATGCGGGAGAGATTATCGCAGCCATCGGCCGGGAAGGTTCCGATTGGTTTGCCCACATCTGCCGTGATCATGATATTGAAACCCAGGTGGGAACTGTAGACATCGGCGTCCGGGTAGAGGTGCGGGATGAGATTATGGAAGCGCTGAATGAAAATCTGTACGAAGCCAAACTGGTCTACTATACGCCTACCTTTGATGATAAGGTGCGTACCTTCTGCACCAAC
Source organism: Candidatus Paralachnospira sangeri (assembly GCA_904397815.1). Lineage (GTDB taxonomy): Bacteria > Bacillota > Clostridia > Lachnospirales > Lachnospiraceae > Paralachnospira_A > Paralachnospira_A sangeri. Next base: position 13,530 of record CAJFOT010000114.1, on the reverse strand, counting down.
CCCTCCGGCGAGGTGGCCACAGAATATTATGAGAACGGTCTGGCTGTTGTAAATGGACATGCCTATAAATCAGAAGAATATAAAACCACCAATACGAATTTTGCCCTGCTGGTGTCGAAAAATTTCACCAAACCCTTTAAGACACCTATCGCATACGGCAAATCCATTGCTCAGCTGAGCAATATGCTCTGTGACGGCAAAATCATGGTCCAGACATTCGGAGACTTTCTCCGGGGGCGGCGAACCACAGAAGAACGGCTCTGCCGGAACAACCTGATCCCCACCCTGAAGGACGCGGTGCCGGGCGACCTGTCTCTGGTTCTCCCTCACCGGATCATGGTGGACATCGAAGAGATGCTGGTGGCTCTGGATAAAGTGACGCCCGGCATCGCCAGTGATGAAACCCTGCTTTACGGCGTGGAGGTCAAATTTTACTCTAATAAGGTAGTGGTAGACAGGGACTTCAAAACCAGCATTCAGGGTCTGCGGGCCATCGGCGACGGCGCGTCTGTCACCAGAGGACTTCAGCAGGCTTCCGCCAACGGTTTGTCTGTGGCCTCCAGTATATTGAAAGACCTGGCGCAGAATGCCTGAATAACGCTTCCCAATTTTGCGTGTTTTAGGTATACTGTTAGTAATGAACATCAAACTCTGCAAATAAATTTTTAATATGATAAGGAGTATCACATGAGACATCTAATCAGCCCTCTTGACTTTTCTGCGGAGGAACTGGACCAGCTGATGGATCTGGCCAGCGATATTGAGCAGAATCCTAAAAAATACGCCCATGTATGCGACGGCAAAAAGCTGGCCACTCTGTTCTACGAGCCCAGCACCCGGACCCGTCTCAGCTTCGAGGCCGCTATGCTGAATCTGGGCGGCAGCGTCATCGGTTTTGCTTCCGCCGATTCCAGTTCCGCTTCCAAAGGGGAGAGTGTTTCAGACACCATCCGCATCATTTCCTGCTATGCGGATATCTGTGCTATGCGCCATCCCAAGGAAGGCGCCCCTCTGGTAGCTTCCCTGAAATCTTCCATTCCGGTGATTAATGCCGGCGACGGCGGGCACCAGCATCCTACCCAGACGCTGACCGACCTGATGACCATCCGTTCCCTGAAAGGACGGCTGGGCAATATGACTGTGGGCCTGTGCGGCGATCTGAAATTCGGCCGTACCGTACACTCCCTGATCAATGCGCTGGTCCGCTATGAAGGTATCCGTTTTGTTCTGATCTCTCCCAGGGAACTGCGTGTGCCTGATTATATCCGGGACAATGTGCTGGAAGCCAACCATATCCCTTATACAGAGGTGGAAAGTCTGGATCAGGCCATGCCCCAGCTGGATATTCTGTACATGACCCGTGTACAGCGGGAGCGGTTCTTCAATGAAGAAGAATATATCCGCATGAAGGACTGCTATATTCTGGATAAATCAAAAATGGCTCTGGGCAAAAAAGACATGCTGGTTCTTCACCCCCTGCCCCGTGTCAATGAGATTTCCGTGGAAGTGGATGATGACCCCAGGGCAGTTTACTTCCGTCAGGTACAGTATGGCGTATATGTCAGAATGGCATTAATTATGACATTGTTGGAGGTGGCACCATGTTAAATATTTCAGGATTACGTGAAGGAATCGTATTAGATCATATTCCCGCGGGAAAAAGCATGGCAATCTATAAATACCTGGGGCTGGGAGACCTGGACTGTCAGGTGGCCATCATTAAAAACGCCCGCAGCAATAAAATGGGCCGCAAGGACATCATCAAAATTGAAGGCGGCCTGGATATTGTGGATCTGGATGCTCTGGGATTCATCGACCACAAAATTACAGTCAACATTATCAAAGACGAAAAAATTGTAGAAAAGAAGGTGTTGCGCCTTCCCAAAAAAATTACTAATGTCATTCGGTGCAAAAATCCCCGCTGCATCACCTCCATTGAGCAGGAACTTCCGCATATTTTTGTCCTGACTGATGAGGAGCATGAGGAATATCGATGCATGTACTGTGAAGAAAAATATAATCGGAAGCTGTAAAACGGCCAGTCATCTGTCCTGGACATTCTTCTGTGAATGCCTGCGGGCGGCCGCTTCCGTTTCTGAAGGAGAAACATATGGAAAAGTCAAAAGTTTATTTCACAAATTTCCGCGCCACACTGCAGGAGAATCTGCTGCAGAAGCTGGAACGTCTGGTTAAAGAAGCCGGGATGCTGAATATCGATTTCAAAAACAAATATACTGCCATCAAAATCCACTTCGGAGAGCCGGGAAACCTGGCGTATCTGCGCCCCAATTTTTCCAAAGTCATCGCCGATTTGATCAAAGCCCAGGGAGGCAAAGTTTTTCTCACCGACTGCAATACACTTTATGTAGGCGGGCGGAAAAACGCTCTGGATCATTTGGATTCTGCCTATACCAACGGCTATAATCCCTTCGCTACCGGCTGCCATGTTATTATCGCCGATGGCTTAAAAGGCACTGATGAAGTGCTGGTTCCGGTAGAAGGGGGCGAATATGTTAAAGAGGCAAAAATAGGCCGGGCGCTGATGGACGCTGATATCATTATTTCCCTGAATCATTTCAAGGGCCATGAGGCTACCGGTTTCGGCGGCGCGCTGAAAAATCTGGGGATGGGCGGCGGCTCCAGGGCTGGAAAGATGGAGATGCACAATGCTGGAAAGCCTTATGTAGATCAGGAAAAATGCATCGGCTGTAAAGCCTGCACAAAGGTTTGTGCCCATGAAGGAACCACTGTCACCAATAAAAAGGCATTCATCGATATCAATAAATGTGTGGGCTGCGGCCGCTGCATCGGGGTCTGTCCCGTGGACGCCATCCGGGTGCGGAATGATGAATCCCATGATATTCTGAATAAAAAAATTGCAGAATATACATGGGCACTCATCCACGGACGTCCCTCTTTCCATATCAGCCTGGTTATGGATGTGTCCCCCTTCTGCGACTGCCATGCGGAAAATGATGCGCCCATCGTTCCGGATGTAGGCATGTTTGCTTCTTTTGATCCGGTAGCCCTGGATCTGGCCTGTGCTGATGCTGTCAACAGACAGCCTGTACTGGCCGGCAGTTACCTGAGCGAAAAGGAGCAGGTCCACCATGATCATTTCACCGATACACATCCCACCACCAACTGGAAAAGCTGTATCGAACATGGCGTCAAAATGGGACTGGGTTCAGACCAGTATGAACTGATTGAAATCTGAAAACATTTTCTGTCCATACACACGAATGTACTGACCATCGGCAATTTATGATAATGCTGTCATATGATAAAAGAATTATCAGCCATCATTATCATAAATGCCATGCGGTCAGTACACTGGCATACAATTCCCTTTATTCTTTGCAAAGACAGTTTTCTTTTCCGTTCGGAAGTTTGCGCATCCCGTCTGTATATTAAACGAGAGCATATCATTTTAGGATATACTTGCATGAGATACCCTTGACCAAAAGGCAGATTCGTAGTAAAATAATAAATAGTTAGTTCTTCCTAACCTATAAACGGGAGGAGGTGCGCTGTTGAAAGTAAAAGAATCTGGAGAAGATTATCTGGAGGCGATTTTGGTGCTTCAGAAGAGAGGAGGGAGAGTCAGGTCAGTGGATGTGGCTGCGGAAATGCAGCTGTCGAAGGCAAGTGTCAGTGTGGCTATGAAAAACCTGCGCAACGGCGGCTATATTCTGATGAGTGAGAACCATGAGATTGTACTGACGGAAACAGGACGGGAACTGGCAGAGATGATTTATGAGCGGCATGTTCTGTTTTCTCGTGTGCTGAGCAGCCTGGGTGTGGATCTGGAGACTGCCAGAAAAGATGCCTGCCGTATAGAGCATGTCCTCAGTGCGGAAAGCTTTGAGGCGCTGAAGATGTATTTTCGGAAAAATGGCGTGGGATTACCGGCGGATGACGGAGATGACTGCACCGCTTCGGGATAAAGTGATTTTCCATTCCTTTTTTAACAAATGCCGGATTTATTTTTCTGTTTTTTTACAGAAAACAGGATAAGATTTAACATTAGAATACTATAGTGTAGGCATTGCAGAGGATGATACAAGGAAGCGAGGAATGGATATGGCTGTCATTCAGGAATTGATCGGCATACTGTTGATTTTCAGGGGCTGCTGGCTGTGCTGGACAGGGTTTGGATACGGAACGGTAGATGACGGTGATTTAAAATATTATTTGGCGATGAAGGTTAAGACATATATGGCTGCCGGGCTGGTATTTTTGCTGATGGGCATATTGGACGGACAGGTGCGGATGGCAGTTGTGATCGGAGCAGAAGCAGCGGCAGCAATTCTGTGTGTTCTGCTGAATCTGGCAGCTGAGCGGGCTTATGTGAAAAAAACGAAGGAAGAACACAGGGGGAAGACAGCGGCAGGATGGCGGAAGCTGGCCGCAAAATAAAAGACAGTGCAGATTGCAATGCCGGGAAGGAAACACGCAGGTGGATTCTTTCCGGCATATTTTTTGTGCCGCAGTAAAAATAAAGGAAAAGGAGAACGGCGTGGGAACCGTTCTCCTTTTTTGAACTGGGTGTTAACTTCGGTCATTTCATGACCTTTGATCCCCTTTATTTGTCCCCTGCAGTGACAAAACCGATTTTGATTTAGCCGATCGGTTCAAAATCAACAGCGCCATGCTTGCACAGAGGGCAGATGAAATCCTCAGGCAGTACATCGCCTTCATAGATATAACCGCATACCTTGCATACAAAGCCCTTTTTGCCTTCTGTCTGAGGCTTCGGCTTTACGTTGCTCTGGTAGTAGCTGTAGGTCATGGTTTCCGCTTTGGAGATCACTCTGGCTTCTGTGATGCTGCACACGAACATGCCGTGGGTGCCGAAGTCTACATACTGTTCTACCTTTAAGGACATAAAGGAGTTGATGTATCTGGGCAGGAATGCCAGTCCGTTATCGGAGCGCAGCGGTGTGAATCCGTCAAATTTGTCAGCGCTTCTGCCGCTCTGGAAACCGAATCTCTGGAACACGCTGAAGGGCGCATCTACGGACAGACAGTTCAGATTCATGATGCCGGTCTGCTTGATTACGTGGTGAGAGTAGTTGTCCTTGTTGATGGTGACAGCGATCCGGTTGGGGGTATTGGTTACCTGGCTGACGGTGTTTACGATCAGACCGTTGTCCTTCTTGCCGTCGTTGGAGGTTACCACGTACAGGCCGTAGCCGATATTAAATAAAGCGGTCAGGTCGTTCTTATCGGCAGTATCGCCGCTCTGCGCCAGATACTCACGGCACAGCTCATTGGACAGCTGCTCCAGCTGCGCGCTGCTCTCTTCGTCAAGAGCTGACTTAATGTGCACAGTGGTGTCTGTGAAGGTCAGCTTCTTGCATCCGCAGAACATTTCCTTCATAACCTTTGCTGCCAGAGGTGCCCAGGAACCGTTTTCAACCAGGGCGATGGTGCGGTTCTGATAATTTCTCTCGGTCAGGTTGTTAATAAAGGTGTGCATGAAGGGGAAGATGCCGGCGTTGTAGGTGGTGGTCGCCAGTACCAGCTTGCCATAGCGGAACGCGTCCTCCACAGCCTTTGCCATATCGCAGCGTGCAAGGTCGTGGACGATTACGTTGGGGCATCCCTTTGCCTTCAGCTGATCTGCCAGTGTCTCAACTGCTTTTTTGGTGTGGCCGTATACAGAAGTATAGGCGATGACGATGCCCTCTGTCTCCACAGTATAGGAGGACCAGATGTTGTACAGATTCAGGTAGTAGCCCAGGTTCTCTTTCAGAACCGGTCCGTGAAGAGGGCAGATCGTCTGGATGTCCAGGCCTGCGGCTTTCTTCAGCAGGTTCTGTACCTGAGGGCCGTATTTTCCTACGATGCCGATATAGTAGCGGCGCGCCTCATCGGCCCATTCCTCCTCTGCGTCCAGGGCGCCGAATTTTCCGAAGCCGTCTGCAGAGAAGAGCACCTTGTCGCAGGTATCATAGGTTACGATGACCTCCGGCCAGTGCACCATCGGGGCTGCCACGAAAGCCAGTGTATGCTTGCCCAGGCTGAGGGTATCTCCCTCGCCTACAATGATCCGGCGTTCTTCGTAATCTGTGCCGAAGAACTGTTTCATCATGGCGAATGCCTTTACGGAAGAAACAACGGTTGTATCCGGATAGGTCTGCATAAAGTTAGCGATATTTGCGGAATGATCCGGCTCCATATGCTGGATAACCAGATAATCGGGGCGGCGGGAACCGATGGTATTCTGGATGTTGTCCAGCCACTCATGGGTAAAATGAGCGTCAACGGTATCCATAACCGCGATTTTCTCATCCATAATTACATAAGAATTGTAGGACATGCCGTTTTTCACAACATACTGTCCTTCGAACAGATCGACGTCATGGTCATTGACGCCTACGTATTTGATATCACTTGTAATATCCATTTTTATCCGCTCCTTTTAAATGATGTAAGATAATAACATGGCGGAGGCCCACAGCCGGCCGCCGCCGGGCTCGTTCATATTATAACATTCTTTTTTTTTAAAAGATAGTGTTTCCTGATGAAAAGTGTGCATTAAAATCGATTCAAAAACTGATGAAAAAGCACAGTTATCCGGGGTATTCTAGTAATATAGCTGCCATTCCCAGGCAGGCGCCCAGCATAACAATAAGTAAAATGATTATAAATAGCAGAGAAAATTTTGAAAGCTCCTTTGGTTCTCTGATGGATTGGTTTGCATCGTCTGATGATTCTTTAAAATATTTTGAAATTCTCTCTTTATCTTCGACAGATAATTTCATAAATCCCCCCCTGGCTGTATATATTTTACAGTCCATGTATAAAAAAGTAAATGATATGGAAAAATTTTACATATAATTTACTTGCAATTCGCAAACCACTTCGTTCGTAAAAGATTTTGCTGCTCTTTATAGTTTAAATCAGGAAATGAGCTGACAATAAACCATTACTGTAAACTGAAAAATGTTTTGGCCTCTAAGCAATCGGAGAAAATTAAAAAGATAGTAAAATAATATTAAGAACCATTTCACAAATTTGTGCTCATAATATGGTAAAATATTGGAAATCTTAATTCTGTAACTGACAAAAGGAGGCTTTATGAAAAGGAGAATGTTAATTGCCGCAGGTATCGGCGCGGCTGCGGGGATATTTCTGTGTGCGGCGGTGGTGCTGGTTTTTAACCGGAAGATAAATGATATCGGCGGTCAGCTGCAGCAGGTGAGCGGCCAGCTGGAGGCGCTGGAGATCGATGTGGAGGAGGCCGGAGGCAGCCGGATCATCTATGATATGGATTATAACAGCGCCCAGTCCACGGAGGTGAAGGTGTCTACGGATACCAGAGACCAGGTATACCGGTTTTATCAGCTGCCTCTCCAGACCGGCAATCAGGGGATGTCTTATGTCATTGAGACGCCCGGCGGAGAGCTGGTGGTGATCGACGGCGGCTTTAAAGGGGACGGGGATTATCTGATGAATTTTCTCAGTTCCAAGGGCGGGAAGGTGACGGCGTGGATTATCACCCATCCCCATGTGGATCATGTCGGGGCGTTCTTATATTATTTAGGGGCGGAGGACAAGCAGGGGATTGAAGTGGAGCAGGTATACTATTCTCCATTTACGGCAGCCTTTTTCCAGGAGGAAGAGGAGGGGAAGGATCTGAAGAAGGTAAATGAATACATGCTCTTCGATGAATTTGAGGCGGCCCGGGCAGCTCATACGGAGATAACGTTTACGCCCATGCTGGCCGGAGATGAGCTGGAGATCGCCGGAATTCAGATCCGGTGCCTCCACAGCTTTGATCCCACGATCTTTGATGTAAACAGCAACTCCCTGGTGATGAATCTGGATATCAAGGGCTATAAAATATTGATTACCGGAGATCTGACAGACGGTACGATTAACCGGATTGTGTCCCGCTTCGGAGAGGGCAGCGAGTACTGGCAGGCGAACTGTCTCCAGGCGCCCCACCACGGCTTCGGCGGCAATTCCGACTGGATCTTCCGCCTGGCGAAGCCGGAGCTGGTGACGATGGATCTGAGCCTCCATCAATATTATGACCGGGATGAGGAGGGAAATCTGGGAGGAGGCAATCTGGGCACCCAGGAGATGGTGAACTATCTGGAGGAAGAGGCCATTCCCGTCTTAAAATCCTTCTATGGGCCGAATGTGATCGTGATTGATTAAATCTTCCGCTAAACTGTATGACGAAAAATATTCTGTATGCGCAAAAGTGTATCAGACAGACTGTAGCAGGCACTCATATCAAAATGGGTGCCTTTGCTGGATTGTTTTTGGCGAATATTTACGATACAATAACAAAAAACAGGGAATACAGCTGAGAAATCTGAGATGATCGATTTCTGATCTTTGTACACAGTGTATGAAGAAAATGGTATGACCTGACAGAATGAAAGGATTTGGTGTTTGATATGTTGACAGCGAAACAGAATATGATTGAATGCATGAAACCAGATGGAAAGCCGGAGCGGTTTGTCAATCAGTATGAGGCGATTCAGCTTTTGTTCCATCCCTTTATGATGTCCAGCCCTGCGCCTCAGAGAGGACAGCTGAATGTAACAAATGCCTGGGGCGTGACATTCAGCTGGCCGGAGGATGTACCGGGGTCTTTCCCTGTCCACACGCCGGATAAAATCTGTGTGAAGGATATTGAAAACTGGAGAGATTATGTCCATGCGCCTTCTTTAAAGTTTCCCCAGGAGACATGGGATCAGTTTAAGGCAATGTATGACGCGGTAGACGGGGAGAAAGCCTTTAAAGCTCCTTTTGTTGCGCCGGGCCTTTTTGAGCAGACCCATCATCTGTGTGAGATGGTAAACGCTCTGTACTACTATGTGGATTATGAAGATGAGATGCATGACCTGATTAAGTATCTGCGGGACTGGGAGCTGGAGCTGGCAGAGGGAATCTGCTCCAACCTGCACCCGGATATGATATTCCATCATGACGACTGGGGCAGCCATGACAGCACCTTCCTGAGCCCTGCCATGTTTGAGGATTTCCTGCTGGAGCCCTATAAGGAGATTTACGGTTATTACAAGAGCCATGGGGTGGAGTATGTAGTGCATCATTCTGACAGCTATGCGGCGACTCTGGTTCCCGATATGATCGAGATGGGCATTGATGTATTCCAGGGCTGCATGGAAACCAATAAGATCGATGAACTGCTGAAAAAATACGGCGGACAGATCACCTTTATGGGAGCCATTGAGAATGCCTATGTGGATATCCATGACTGGACAGATGAAAACTGTGAGGCAGTGGTGCGCCGTGTCTGCGACACTTACGGCATGAAAAACTTTATCCCCTGCATCGCCCAGGGCGGTCCCGGTTCCGTTTACCCCGGCGTATACATGTCCCTGACCAACGCCATCGACAAGCTGAATGAAGAGCGGTTCGGCATCAAGCCGGAGGAGGCTGACCAGCTGCGGGCGCCGATTCAGCTGATGTTCTGATGCCGGCTGAAACAGGAAGCCGGCATGGAATAATCGAATAACCGTTTGTTTTCTAAAAAACAGGGGGAAAGTATGTCAAAAGAAAAGCAAAAAACAGGATTAAGCAGGGCGCTGAAAACCTTTTTCGGTGTCGGTGATTTCGGTTTTACCATGATGACCAATGTGGACACCTTTTACGCCAGCTTTTTCTTTACCAACATTGCCCAGCTGTCTCTGGGCGTGATCGCGGCTATCACAACCATCGCCAGCACTGTGGATGCGGTGCTGTCATGGGTGTACGGAATTTTCCTGAATAAGGTGAAGCCCAGGAAATGGGGACGCTATCGTTCCTGGCTGATTCTGACACCCTGGCTGGTACCCTTTTTATATGCCTTTGAGTTTATACGGTTCAGCAATGTGACCCTCACCGTAGTGGTGATGACCATCGCCATGATTGTCAGCCGTATCGCCTGGAACATTCCTTTTGTGGCGAATGTGACCATGATCAATGTGGCCGGAAAGACGCCAGAGGACCGGATCGCCCTGTCCTCAGTGCGGAATATCTGGAACACACTGGCGCAGATTTTATTCTCCTATGTGGGGCCGGCGGTGGTTGCCTTTTTCGCCGGACTTCTGGGGGAGCAGAATGCTTACGCTGCCGCGGCTTTCGCCTTTGGCGCAGTGATGGCGGCAGGATATTTCGCGCATTTCAAAATGTTTGACGGCTATGAGGAATCGGGGGCGGAGGAGCAGGCCCGGATGGAAGCGGCCCGGCAGAAAACAGAGACGGGACAATCCGCTGAAAAGCAGCCCGGGGTATGGGCTTCTATCAGGGTGAATCCCCATCTGATCGGTCTGATTGCGGCCAGCTTTACGAAATATCTGGTGCTGTTTATGGTGAACGGGTTTGCCATCTATTATTTTACATATGTGGCCCATGATGAGGGAATGTTTTCCGTATTTCTGCTGATCTCCAACCTGCTGGGAATCGCCGCTTCTTATGCGGCCCAGCTGCTGGCAAAACGGATTTCGGCCAGAATGACCACCATAGCGGCTTACGTGCTGATGATTGTGGCGCTGCTGGCAGGATTCCTGCAGTTTTCCAATGTTACCTTTGCGGTGGTAATGATGTGTGTGACAGTATTTGCCTATACCGTCACCAATGCCTGTGAGCCTGCTCTCTTTGCGGACTGTGCCATCTACAGTGAATACAGGACCGGTTATGATGCCTCCGGAACCATCATGGGGCTGATCAATGTGCCGGTGAAGGTGTCCATTATCTGCAAGGGGCTGCTGATTTCCGCATGCCTGGCCGCGGCCGGCTTCAGCGCAGAGATCAGCGCCGCTGACGCGACCGTGGAGCTGCAGAGAGGGATCTGTGTCGGCTTTATGCTGGTGCCGGCTGTGGTATCAGTGATCGGACTTCTGCTGCTGATCTTCGTCTACCGCCTGACAGACGAGAAAATCAGAGAATACTCCGCCGCAATTGCTGGCAGGAAATAAAAAATATGATATAATGCCACTGTAAGTGGGCGTTTCAGAGGAAGGGCTGCATATAAAAACTGCAGCCCTTTTTTCCGCAGAGGGCCAGATGGGAGAAGGAGGCAGAGTCAGTGAGAAAAAAGGACAGACGATATATACAGGTTACACCCCAGGTACTGGTGGATGATTTTCTGGGCAGGGGGATCAATGTGGTCCTGCTGAAGGGGTATCATGATTTAAAGCTGGACGGAGTGCGGGTTCTGACAGAGAATCCTGAGTGGGACGCGGGAAAATTGTATGTATGCAGGAGAGAGGATATCGGGCGGCTGGATATCCGCAAGGCAGGAATTACTTATATGATACAGGGCCGGCTGGCAGACGGCGAAGGCAGCGGGGAGTGCACCTATATTTGCGTGGAGAGCGCGGAGGATTTTTCCTGCTTCCTGAATGAGATTCAGGAAGTGTTCAGCAGATATGGCAGGCTGCGGGAGGAAATGATGGGGATTGCCGCGGATGAGGGCGGTGTGGATGATGTCTGCGCCCTGGCAGCAGCCCATTTCCGCAATCCGGTCTTTATACATGATGAGCATTTTAATATTCTGGCGTCCCAGAACAATGCCAGCCAGCTGTTTCACTTTGATTATAATCAGAGTACAGACAGTTTTACGGAAAATATAGATGTGATCAATCAGTTCCGCACAGACCGGCATTATAAGGAAACGCTGAAAACCCGGGGCGGCCATATTTATACCTCTGAATACAGCGATGGAGACGCTCTGTACGCCAATATGTGGGAGGATGGCCTGTACAGAGGAAGGATCGTGGTAGCCCAGCATGATACAGCCATTCAGCCCAGCTATCTGAGCGATATCACATATTTTGCGGAATTGGTTCAGGACATTATGAAAAAGCAGAATATCCGCAATCATGATACCCGACAGCGGCTGGAGGAAATCTTCACAGAAATGCTGGAGGGAGTCCCCGCAGACGAGAGCCGCCTGGCGGACAGCATCCAGAAGCTGGGGTGGGATATGGGAGATCAATATATGGCAGGCTGTATTGAACTCTCCGATGAGGAAACCACCAGGCTGTCAGTAAAAGCGATCTGCAATGATATCGAACGGAAGATCAGCGGTGTTTTTGCTTTCTTTTTCCGGGATAAGATCAGTTTTTTTCTCAATCTTTCGGCGGCGGATACAGGAGAAGAGGGATTTCGGGCGAAAATGTCCTATATTATCCGGGAAGGTCTGCTGAAAGTAGGCGTGTCCAATCTTTTTTCAGACCTGTCTCAGGGCGGTCTGTATTATCAGCAGGCGGAGACTGCTCTGGCCTACGGCAGGGCCTGCCGGCCCACAGACTGGTACCATGAGTTCCATACGTACCTTCTCTCTTATTGGGTGAAAGAGGGGCTGGGCCGGTTCGGAAAAAATCTGATGACGGCGCCGGCGATCAGGCTGCTGCGTCAGTATGACCGGGAGCATGACACCGATCTGTGCCTGACGCTGCAGACATATCTGGACTGCGAGCGAAACAGCACCCTGACCGCCCAGATGCTGAATGTTCACCGGAGCACCTTCCACTACCGGCTGAAACGGATCGAAGAGCTGACAGGCCTGAACCTGGATGACAAAGAAACCCGCTTCTACCTCATGCTGTCCTTTTACTGCGATTCTCTGCCGCCGGACAGGCGGCCTTAACGCAGGGATGCCAGATACCTATGTGCGGCCTGAATTAAGAATCGCTGTTCAGCAGTTTTCGGTATTTTTCCTTCTCATCTTCCGAAAATTTCAGAAGGGTCATGGCTTCTTCTGCGGACAGATTCATGCCGGATGTCAGGTTACGGATGGCGTTCAGAGCCATCTGCTGATATCCCTCTTTGCGGCCCTGCTCCAGACCTTCCTCCAGACCTTCCTCATGCAGGGTCTTCTCCCGCAGCTTTTCATTATATTCTGTTAGGATCATTGCCGTCACCTCCGCTTCGTGTTTGACCAGATAATCTTTTAGAATCCCCTGCAGAGGAGGCCTCTCAGGGGCATCGATGTCTGTGTAGTTCGTGCCGTTAATCGCATTGAACAGGGAGAGGGCGTTCTTTTTATCAGAAAAGAGATCACAGAACAGCCGGTCCTTATGTTCACGCCTGGCATGGGGACTGGCGGCAGCCAGTGCCTGGGGCTTCCGGTGTATGTTATGTTTCATACCCATCATCCTTTCCTTTATTCTAGCATGGATTGTCTGATAAAACAATTATCTTACAGATTACAGAATTTAGGTGTGCCAGTTAATCCGGTTTGCGTGCCAATATCATGCCGCTCTGCTTGTGTGGGCGGGGTTTACACAGCCCTGACGGCATCAAGAGCCGCTGCAGAGCGTTGTCTCCCCGTCCGGCGGTTCGTACCTCCCGCCTGTATGCTGAAAAAAAACACATACCATTTATTTGTTTTAACACGCCGTGAGCAAGAAATCTCCCTCTTCTGTAAGCGGTAGGATGAATTGCGATAAACACGGCGTTTCTTGACTTTTGTATCTAACTGTATTATAATCTATATATAAATCAGTCGTATTCAAGAAAAGAGATATAAAAATATGAAGTTAGATACAAATAATCATT